>JAUIBX010000346.1 GCA_030427595.1 Bacteriovoracia bacterium
TTAATGACCGTTTTAAGAGACCTTATTTAAGAACTGATCGGCAGCAATAGGAATGTCCACCACAAAGAGGGTATGCTTATTAGTGTGATCAATCCAAAGATCACCCCCATGGGCCTGCAGGATTTTCTTACACAGACTTAGCCCAAGCCCAGTTCCCTTGCCCTTTTCTTTGGTCGTGAAAAAGGACTGGAAGATCTTCTTTTCCATTTCAACAGAAATTCCTGGCCCAGAGTCTTGAAAGTACAGGCGAATGTAATCACCATTTTCATTTGATTTTTCTTCACTGGCCCAAACTTTAATCCAACGTTCTTCTTGCTCCACAATGGCATCAATACTGTTGGTCATCAGATTCACAAAAACTTGAAAGAGTTGGGTTTGATTACCAGTGAGGGTGGGACCATCTCCTTTCGGAAGCTCTAGTTTTACCTGAGACTCTTTAAACTTAGACTCCAAGAGCATGGCCGCTTCACTGAGGGTCTCAAAGACATAGGCTTCAGTGGCCGGATCATGTTGACCTTGGCGCACAAAAGACTTTACCCCTTCTACGATTTTGGTCATTTTATCGGCCATTTTTATAATACTCTGGCTCGCCTTTTCGATTTTTTCTTTTTGCTCTCTATCTTGATACTTCTTTATCATGACGGCCTGATTTTTAATAACCGTAAGAGGATTATTGATTTCATGAACAATACCTGCGACCATTTCACCAAGAGCAGATAGACGCTCCATAAGACCTACTGATTTTTGTAGGCGTGAGAGCTCCGTAATATCGAGACCAATGATGACGGCCTCTCTTTCCTCGTTAAATTTTCGTCCAACAAGGAAGAACTCTTTTTCTTCATTTTCAATCGTTGTTTGAAGATTGGTTTCTTTGGCCTCTTCATCAGATCTAAAGAGATCTTCAGCAAATTCTTTAAAGTACTCTTGATTGGTGTGAGCACCGACCTTTTTTCCAATAAAGTCAGCAACGGGAACTTCACAAAGCTCACTTAAGGTCTTGTTGACACCAATATAAGTAAGATCGTCACGAATCCAACTAATGGTACAAGGAGTCCAATCCACCATGAGACGAAACTTCTTTAACTCACTTTCTAGGTAATGGTTTTCATCGGAAAGACTTCCAAAGGCACTGACCAATTTTTGGTAGTCCTCACTCCCTTTTTCTAGGGAGGGTAACTTCTCTAGTAATTCTTTCCAGTCATTTCGCATACCTACTTATCGGTAAAGAGGAGCATATATTAAGGAAAAGAGTCTTAAGAAAAGTTAACTTTAATCAACAGCGTCTTGGGCCTTGTGAAGCTGATAGAAGTGGCCCTTCTTTGACTCAAGCTCCCCTTTGGTACCCGCTTCCACTAGCTTGCCACTATCAAAGACAAAAATCCGACCACAATGATCAAGTGTAGAGAGGCGGTGAGCAATCATCAAGCAGGTGCGATTTTCCATAACTCGGTCAACGGCCTGATGAATAATTTTTTCAAACCAAGGATCAATATTTGCTGTCGCCTCATCTAAGATAAGAATAGCTGGATTTTTAATGAGAACACGGGTAAGCGCCAAAAGCTGGCGCTCACCAACGGACAGGTTTTCACCTCCATCAAAGATTTCACTCTCTAAGGTCCAGCCACCAACTCTCATGACGCGAGCGAGACCAGTAACTTCACAGGCATAGAGAATCTTATCATCGGGAACCGATTGATCCGTACAAAGGTTTTGCCTAAAAGTTCCATGAAAAAGAATGGCATCTTGGCTGACAAAACCAATCTGATTGCGAAGAAAGCTTCTCTGGTAATTTCTTATGGAATGACCATCAAGAAGAATTTCTCCCTTTTGATATTCGTAGAGACGTGACAGAAGACTAACAGTCGTGGTTTTTCCACACCCCGTAGTTCCCACTAGGCCAATTTTTTCGCCTTTTTTAATATGAAAGTCGATGCCCTTAAGAACATAATTCTCTTTATCATAGGCCATCCAAACATCATTAAATTCAATTTGGGAATAAATATTTAATGATAGGAATAAACTTAAGAATAAATATATTTTTTTCATTTTATTTCAAATTAATAAAAAAGTATTTTACTAAAAATACGGATTCCCATAAATTTAAGGAAATATCATTGTAAAATAACAAATAACAACCATAAGACACAAATATGTGTCTGATATATT
>JAUIBX010000116.1 GCA_030427595.1 Bacteriovoracia bacterium
TTTACCTTCCAATAGTGTTCAACAACGAGCTGGCCGTTGTACTCGAAAGGAATATCCTCAGGCATAGGAAGTGCGATCATCTCACCTTTGCGAGCATCATCGTTTCCTTCAATTTTAAAACAAGCAGGTACTGAAGGAAGACGTGGAGTCTCAACAGAACGCTTGTAGTTTTGGTTCTTGTAACCTTTTTCAGTAAGCTCGATCTTGTCGCCAACTTTTACCATGAAAGAAGCTTTATCAACGATCTTACCGTTAACTTTTACCTGTCCGTGAGCAACCATTTGAGAAGCTGCTGGAATAGAAGGTGCCCAGTTAAGACGGAAAATAACGTTATTAAGACGTCTCTCAAGGTTTTGAATCATGTACTCCATCCAAGGACGGTCACCTGAGTGCTTCTTAGCAAACTTCACGTACTTAACAAGTTGCTTTTCACGTAGTCCGTAGTGGTAGAGAAGCTTTTGCTTTTCTTTCAAACGAACAGCGTAGTCAGAAATTTTCTTTCTTTTGTTCCCGTGAACACCAGGACCATAAGGACGACGCTCAAGAGCGCCTGCTTTACCAAGACCAGGAAGCTCAATGCCTAGAGCACGCTGGATTTTAAAACGAGAAACTCCCGTAGTTGCCTTTGCCATAATCAGACTCCTATGTTTGATGACCTTCGACGTATGGCTCTTCACGACATCACATATTAAAGTCGAGGTCTTATTTCTGATGGATGCGTGAGAGTGATTTTTAGTAAATTTGGGAGCTTAAGTCAATCGAGATATTTTGAGGCCTTCTTTTTTTCCTCGCTTATCACTTGCTCAACATAGGCCCGGTAATGGTCATGGAGCTTTTGGGTAAGAGGCCCTGGCAGCCCATTTCCAATAACTTGGCCATCTACTGAGGTGACTGGCATGACTTCTCTGGTGGAAGAGGTGATAAAAGCTTCTTGTGCACTGCGTACTTGGTGCGGGCTTAAATCTTCTTCTTTCATTTTGAGACCATGTTTTTCTCCTAAATCAAGGAGGGTGGCGCGGGTGATGCCACCCAAAAGACCGGCCTCGAGTGGCGGGGTTTTAAAGACCCCGTCTTCAACAATCCAAATATTGGCCGTTGTAGATTCGGTGACATTGCCTTTGGCATTGAGCATGAGAGCGTCATAGGCGCCCTTCTCTTTAGCTTGAGAAATGGCCAAAACATTATTGAGGTAGTTACCAGACTTCACATTGGGATCAACGGCCCTCTTGGGGTTTCTGATAATTTCAGCAGTGATGAGGCTGACACCTTTTTCATAATACTTCTTAGGTTGCAAAGGAAGTTCACGGAAAATGATAAAGAGGTTTTGACCGTCACTAAGTGCGGGGTCAAGGCCGATTTCTCCACCACCGCGAGTTACTATAATGCGGACATACTGGCGTGGGCGATCAACTCTCTGTAGGCCCTGGTAGATGAGCTTTGTTAATTCTTCGTCACTCCAAGGCAGATCCATACCGATACCATTGGCCGAGTTTTTTAAGCGGGCCAGATGAGTATCAAGGAGGAAGGGCAGGCCTTGGTAGGTGAGGGTGACTTCATAGACGGAGTCCCCATAGAGAAAGCCTCGATCAAAGATAGAGACCATGGCCTCTTCCGGGGGAACGAAAACTCCATTGATACAGACGAGGGCATCTTCAAAGCGGCTGGGCTTCATTACTCCCAAACTCCTTGGTAATCGGCGGGAACCAAGTTCCAAGCCTCACCGTAGACATGAACTTTCTTGGTTTCTTTGCCCTGGGCATCCACAATGGGAAGATTGCGCTGGGTCCAGCCCAGAATACTTTCTTTTAAGTTAAAAGCATTGAGGCCTTTCTTCTTGAGTTCAATAGCGTACTGGCTTGAGCGTTCACCTATAGTGCAGTAAGCGACGACTTTATAATCCTTATAAAAGTCAGGTTCATTACTGAGTTTATTTTCAAAATACTCACGGGTGATGGCACCACGAATCTTACTGACCTTAATCTCCTCCTCAGAGCGCACATCAACCAAAACCGCCTTTCCTTGGTTCTGTCTGAATTCTTCAATGGAGAGTTGTGGAGCTTGGGAGTATTTTTTGGCGATGGAATCGGCCATGGCCTTAACGATGGCCCCTTTATTCTTGGCCTCCTGCGGATTAATACAGGAGCTAAAGAGCATAATCGTGGTGACAATCAAGGTTTTCATGGCTCCATTATGGCCACTCCATGGGCGCTTGCAAAGTTTGACATTAAATGTCGAGAAAAGGGATAATTTCCCCATGAGTCACGGACGCTTCTTTTTATTTCTTTTCATGATTTTAACCACGCCCCTCCTGGCCCAGTCAGTTTCTGACACTAACCCCGCGGATATCGAAGTTACCCTCTACAACAATAATAAGACTGACAGCTTCAATATTTTTGAGGTCAATGGCGCCAATAATGACTCGGCCAATCCTCATAAGATTTATATTCCCATCAAAAATGACAACTCCACACCAACAGTAAAAAATGAGAATTTTAGTTATTACCCCAACCGGGACAAGCTTCCTCTTATCGCCAATGGTTCACCAAAAGCGACCACTGAACTGAGGTTTTTTCTCACCACAGACATTGAAGGTTTACTAGACGACCTTCATGTTGCTGTTGCGACCACTGCAGGGGGAAATTACAGTGTCCTACGTTTTATCAGGGCGGTTTCTGACGAAAATTTAACCTTTGATCTCAGCCTTACAGAGCTTTGCTCTAATGCAGCTTTAGATTGTGACAGTCTCAACGAAGATCGTGAGCCCAATTTTACGGCTTCAGTATTTCTCTACTTCTTTCTCGCCGATGGGGAGTCGGGGGTAGGTGCAAGCGTGGACCCCAGTCAAACTACAGGGGCTTTCTATCAGGTCTTCTTTAGTAGCAAGGTTTATGCGGATAGAGTGGTAGAACTTTCTGAGCTGAGAAAGGGGGATGGCTCCCTTGTGGCCGAGTACACCTCCTTTGTTATGGCCGATGGGGTAGGGGATTCTCTCTATAGCCTGACAACGGCCGGTAGTGCTGGTGACCTGTGTTCGGGGACAACTGACTCCACCAACTCGGACGACACCATTGGGCCATCAAATAGCCTCTCTAACCTCACGACCTTAGAAACTCTTGAATCAACGGGCACTCAGAGAATTGGTAACCTCGAAAATAACCGCTGCTATTCAGTTAAGCTCTTTCTTTGTGACCGCTTTGGCTTTTGTTCTTATGGTTCCCAGACCATTCAAAATGCACCGGAAGATATTCAGGCCTTATTAGAAAAACAGGCGTGCTTCTTCTTCACAGCAGGCTTTGGTGAGGAACACCCGGTGGTTAACTTCTTTCAGGCCTTTCGCGATCAGCACCTGCGCCGCTTTTGGTTAGGTCGCCAGTTCATCGACTTCTATTACGAAGTTGCCCCGCAGTATACGCCCTTTATTCTTGAACGCCCTTGGCTTCAGTCTCTCATTCGCGGGGGCGCCTATGTTCTCTATGCATTGCTTCAAGGCGGTTTAGTCGCTCTGGTCATACTTTTCTTTGTGATTGCGGCCATTGTACAATCTCGTCGTATCACAAATAGAAATTAAAACTCGTTAACCTCATCAAAGTAGGAGTCATAGTTCATGGCCGGTCACTCCAAATGGGCCAATATCCGCCACCGAAAAGGTGCCCAAGATGCTAAGCGCGGAAAGATCTTCACCAAGCTAATCAAAGAAATTACTGTTGCCGTTAAAAGCGGTAGTCCTGACCCCGAAACGAATCCACGCCTGCGTTTGGCCATTCAAAACGCTCGCGGTCAAAATATGCCCAAGGACAATATTGAAAGGGCCATTAAAAAGGCCAGTGGTGCGGATGGCGCCAATTATGAAGAAGTGACTTTTGAAGGTTACGGTCCTGATGGCATTGCCGTTTTTGTTGAATGCTCAACGGATAATAACACCAGAACTGTCGGTAACGTGCGCTCTTACTTTAGAAAGTACGGGGGCAACCTTGGCAAGGACGGCTGTCTTGAATTCGTCTTTGATCGTAAGGGGATTTTTACTCTCGATCAGGGAGAGCTTGATGAAGATGAATTTACCATGGAAATGATTGATGGTGGCGCTGAAGATGTCGAGTTTGAAGATGGCACCATTACGGTAACGACGGCCATGGAAGATTTTGGTTCTTTGCAAAAGAAGCTTGATGAACTCAGTATTGAACCGAGGGAAGCTGGCCTTCAACGTATTCCCACGACTATGAAAGAAATTAATAAAGAGACCTGGGAGACCTTTGAGAAGCTCATCGACGTTCTTGAAGATGATGATGATGTTCAAAAGGTCTATCATAATGTCGAGTTTAATGAAGAGTTGATGGGTGGCGAATAGGGCCTGTGAAAAAAGAACCTGAACTCTACCTTATTTCTCTCATCCATCTTATCGGAACCTTAAAAGAGGAGATGGCGGAGAATTTTCCTGAGTGGAGTTTTAATAAAGGGGTTCATGGATTCGCTTCCTACCGACTTGATCGAGATTACGACTTAGAAGAAATTCACGCTAAGCAAGTCACTTTTTGCCTTACGAAGGGGAAGGTTATTGCCCAAGGTAGTAAGGATGAGGTGGAAGGTCTTATTGAAAAGGCCAAGAGTGACTTTCAAAGTGACATCGTTCATCGTTGGGACCTGGTAGAGGAAGTTGGTCAAATGGGGGACCGTAAAACACGCGGTCCAGTCATCGAAGTCATTAGAGTAGAGGATGATCACTATATCCTTGGGGCTCGTCTTCAAGTGCGCGGTGATTTTGCTCCCTACTCGGGAAGTACGCCTCTTCCACCTGAAGAGCGCAGCCCAAGCTTAGCCTACTATAAACTAGGGGAGGCCTTTAAAAGGTTTAGACCCCACGTCGGACACGAAGAAGTCTTTCTCGATATTGGTTGTGCACCTGGAGGATCGAGTTATTTCCTCCTTAAAAAAGGTTTTAGAGTTCTAGGGGTAGACCCTGAAGAGGTGAGTGGTGTTGTCACCGAAGATTTTCCCGAAGGCTTTTTGCCCATCAATCTGAGTTATGCCAAGCTCAAAGCAAAGAACCTTAAGGGACTCCCCCCAGTCAATTGGGTGGTCTTTGATGTGGATATGCCATCTCTTGAAGCCTTGGAAAGTCTTTTGAAGCTTGTTGATAAACTTGAAGAGTGCGTCGGCATAATTTTTACTGTGAAATTAGAACAAAACTTTAATCTGAAACATATGGAAGAGTTGCGCCTTTTGGCCAGGGATCATGGCTTTATGGATATTCGTGAGAGTATTTTACCGAGTCATGATCGAGAATATTGCTTATTTCTAACCAAGAGTGAATAGGACCGGTCATGTTTGATTATTTTAAAGCTTGGCGTAACCTTAAAATTCCCGTCATCCTTATCTTGGCCTCACTCCTCTTAGGTACACTAGGCTTTAAAATCTTCTATCCAGAAGAGTCTTTCTTAAGATTGATGTACATGGCCGGGATTACTCTCACAACAGTGGGCTACGGGGATATTCTCGGTGTAGACCAAAATCCGGCGGCGATCATCTACACAACTCTTTTGATGTTTGCAGGGATGGGGGTTGTTCTTTATTCAACTTCATTGGTGACCGCCTATATTATTGAAGGAAATTTAAGAGACGCCTTTTCAAGAGAAAGGATAAGAAGAAGGATCAAGCGCATGGAAAATCACTTTATTATCTGTGGAGCAGGAGAAACTGGCATTCATGTTATTAGAGAGATGAGGGCCGTTAAGCAAAGCTGTGTGGTGATTGAAAACTCTGAAGAAAAGAAAGCCGAGATTGTCAGTGAGTTTCCTGATGTTCCTATACTTATTGGTGATGCAACCAATGATGTTATTCTTGAAAAGGCCGGCATCCACCGAGCGCGCGGGTTAGTGGCCGCCCTTTCCAATGATAAGGATAACCTCTTTCTTACTGTCTCTGCTAAAATGCTTCAGCCACGCATTACCATTGTGGCCAAGGCCATTGAGTTGACGATGATTAAAAAACTCAAGAGGGCGGGAGCTTCTCGTGTGGTTTCTCCAAACTATATTGGTGGCATGAGAATGGCCTCGGAAATCTTGCGCCCACATGTCACAAACTTTCTTGATCGCATGTTAAGAGGTAAGGACAAATCCATTCGCGTTGAAGAGGTGGTGATTCCTTCCGAGTCTTCCCTCATTGGAAAAAAACTTTCTGAAGTTGATTTCTATAAGAGTTGTGGGGTTAATATTTTGGCCCTCGGCCAGGGTGCAGATCACTTTAAGTACAACCCAGGCCCAGAGGAAGTTCTTAACGCCAACGATGTCCTCCTTTATATAGGCACGGCCGAGCAAGAAGTTCTTCTAGAAAAGCTTGTTCAAAAATAGAGCAATTCCTCAATCATTTACCGCTAGTTAAGGGCGATATTTTCGCCTAGGCCTACCTTTTGGTCCCTTAAGTCCCCGTAATTATTTCACCTTTTTCACAAAAGTCATGAGCTTCCAATCGGTTTGTGAAAACTTTTGACGGTCTCAAAAAGCTTGTAATTGTTTCACAAATGCACATAACTTCCCCTTAAAGCATTATATTTTGGGTACTTAAAAGATTACTAAGGGAAAAGGACCCCATTTATGAGCGTAAAAAGACTCGTGATATTTTTCACAATACTTATGACCTGGCAGGCATCCGCTATGGTATCCCAAGAGGACAGTTGGACGAGCCTTATGAAGGAAAAGGAAGCGGGAAAGATCTCCTTTCAAATTCCTCAATACAACCTGAGTTCAGGTTTTTTCATGAAGGCAACTGACGTGTGTTTGTCGGGACCTGATTTGGCCATCATTGAGCCCATTAAAATCAAGTTTCGTAAGAAGTGTATTAGAAGACATGGTGATAAGTGCCAGCGTACAATTAAAGTTTATCCACGCGAAAAAGTAAAAGGACATCGCTACGGTTGTATGGTGAGAAAAGTTGAAAATGACCCTCAAAGTTCATGCCTATTTTGGGGCATGGTTCCTTACGAGGTGAAGACATCTTTTCTTATCCCAGTCGTGGCCATTGAAGGGGAAGCGATAGTTCCTCTTTTTGAAAAAGAACTTACGCTACCTGCTTGCAAGGATGTGGACTAATGTTAGAAATCAGTCACTCAACTCAACTCACTAAAGGTAAGGTTGAAAATAGTAAACCGCGCCTCTTTGATTTTACGGACTATGCCGATTTCCTCAATGCCTATGTTGGTGCTTACGGAAAATATAGTCATGGGCCATATAACCTCAAGAATTGGGCGAATCGCTTAGGCTATCGTTCAGCAAGTTCATTGGCGATGGTTCTCAGTAAACAAAGACTGCCCACTTGGAAAATGATCGCAAGCTTTGCGGAGGATTTTAAGTTTACCAAGACAGAAAAGAAATATTTTGAAACCTTAGTTGAGATCGAAAGAAGAAAGCAATCAGGTAAAGATATTACCGCACTTTTAGATGAGGCCAGCCGCTTAAGTGGTCAAAGTGAGGTTCAAAAAATCAATTACGATCAGTTTTCTGTCGTAAGTGATTGGTACTGCTATGCCATTAAAGCACTTGTCAGTAACAAGCACTTTATCTATGACCTTGATTGGATTTTTAAGGCCCTTAGACGCAAAGTCTCACAGGCCCAAATCAAAAATGCTATTCAAAATCTAAAGAATATTGGTCTCGTGATGGATGATCCCGTGAAGGGAATCAAAGAGAATCCCATTAAAACTCATACTGGGAATCAAGTACCTTCTGCGGCCATTAAGAATCATCACAGAGGTATGCTCGTGCAAGCGGCTCAGGCCCTTGATGAGCAAGACGTTAATAATAGAATGTTTCAAGGTTTAACTCTTAACCTTAAGAAAGAAGAGGACCTAAAAGAAGCCTTCTCTGACATCGTAAACTTTGTGAGCGAATTTAATGAAAAGTATCGTGACGATGTTGATGGAGACGCCGTTTACCAGCTTAATATTCAACTCTTTGAACACACCAAGGACCTCGAATAACACACGGATGGGATTGATATGATGAAAGGAAAAAATAAGACTTTTAGAATGTTTGCCATGCTTGGAGTGACGGGGCTATTCCTCGGTGCTAGTTCTGTGATGGCGGCCCTTCATAATAATGATATGACGGTGACTGAAGACCTTCTCTCTGGTGAAAACTATGAGTCTATGACCATGGATGAAACCATGAAGGCCCTCTCTGGTGATACCGTTGGTAACGGGCGCACCCAAGGTGGATTAGAAGGTGATCACGATGATGATCTCGATAATTTTGATGACTTCTATGACCTCTTCTACGGACCAGAGGAGAGAGAGAAACTCAATCATGAATTTCAAAACCTCCTTGACCAACTTGGTATCGATCCCACAACTATTCGTAGTGGTGATACTGTGGGTAATGGTGGTGGCCTTCTTGAAGCACAAGCGGCTTACACTTATGTAAACCTTTCTAAGCATATTATTTCGACCTTTGAGCAAAACTTTATTGAGTTTAGCGATGAAGATCAAAATGTCTTAATGGAGATCCTTAGTGGAATTGTTAAGAACCCTGGACCAGAAAAGATCCTCTTTATGTCAGAGAAGAATCATCCTGGTTTCTTTTTTAAGGAAGGTATCGATCCTGCTCCTCGCGTGGCGAAGACCGGCTTCTCATTAGATTTTCCCATCTTTATCAACAGGGACATGGTCTATCGTAATATCGATATGAATTCTCGCTATTGGATCGGCCTTCTCATTCACGAGATGGGTCACCAAGTAGGGGTGAGAAATCATAGTTACCTCGATGAACTTGGTGCTAAGGTTGTTGCTGTCTCAGAGATGAATAGAACGGAGCTTGGCTTCATCATGGCCCCAAGAAAGATCGTAGAAGTTTCTCTTTATAACCACGACTTTATTGATGGCACACCAGACTTTACTGTTTCCCACAATGGTCATCTTCATTCCGTGACTGATTGGCGAAATGCTTCACTACAAGAGACTTGTGGTCCTGCTCTTAGCTTCAGTGGGGTTTCTCTAAGCAACCTCCACTGGAAGGACCGTGGGGTCAACGGACCTGGAACGGCCATGACCATTCGTGCTGGCGCGTGGGCCGAGGTTAAGTGTATGGATCAAAGGGCAGGAGTCTTTTACAACCGTGTGGTTGATGTTGAGATCGAGCTTGAAATTGATTCTGATAGAATGAAATCCAAAGTTAAAGTTCAATAAAAAAAGGTCCCTGTACGGGACCTTTTTCTTTATTTTTTCTTTAAATTTTCTAGCTCTCTTACTTGAGGACTTCGCTGAGTTCTCCAGCTTCGTACATTTCCATAATGATGTCATTGCCACCAATAAGTTGACCATTAACATAGAGCTGAGGATAGGTTGGCCAGTTACTAAATTCTTTTACTCCCTGGCGAATATCCATATCTGTGAGAATATCGAAAGTTTTATAGTTCGCATTCATGGCATTAAGGATACCTACGACATTGGCACTAAACCCACACTGGGGCATTTGGGGGTTACCTTTCATAAAGAGAAAGATCTTTGAACTGTTAATGAGGTTCTTGATACGCTCATTGAGGTCGCCTGATTTATTCTCCTCTTGGATGGCCTGACCACCTTGTTGTGGAACCTTATCGCTACCAAGAATGTTAAAAGGGTTGTTGTCATCACTCATGATTAACTCCTTAAAGTTGATTGGGGGTTAGCTTTCCAAGAGCCCTTGTGCCTTGGCCTTTTCCTTTGTCAGGGTTTTGAGCTGAACGGCGTGGATTTCATTGGAGTGTAACTTTTCCTTGAGAATATCCATGATCATTTGGTGCTGTTGAATAAGAATTTTTCCCTCAAAGGCGTCGCTTATAATCATAATGCCAAGGTGGTCTTGAGTGCCTGTGAGATCAGTCACCTTAACCACGGCGTCAGTTAGCGTGCCTTTAATTAAATTTTCTACAGTCGTAAAATCAACCATGCTCTTCCCGTTATTAAATTAATGGAATACCAAGATTATTGTGGTGTTACGGCCCAAAAGCTAGTCGCAAATGTTAGAATTCGCAAGGTCCAAGTGGTCCAGCCTAACTTTTTATGGAGTGGACGCACCGAGTTGTCACCATTGAGGAAGCGTCTACCGGTATAAATCATGGCAAAGTAAAAGAGCACAGTGAGAACGGCAATGGAGACGTGGATATTGAGCATCATGGCGTTAGTGACCGCTTTTGAGGCCTTTATAATGGCCCCACGGTTGAGCTCAATTTGTAAAACCAAGAGGATATCCCAAACAATAGTTGTCCCCATGACCTTGATGTGGACCGACCTCTTTCTTCTAAGGTAGACTCCAACTGTCATCAAAGACAGAATGAGGAAGGATTGGATTTGGAAAATGACGGCCGTGCTCATAGCGCTCCCGGAATACCGTTCAGTTAAATTTGATTTCTTTTGACTATTGTATAAGAGAAATGACCAATGTCGACAACTATACATTGGCCTTAAGACTTCTTAAGCTAAAGTTTTTATTGAGGGAAATATGGATAACACTCTAGGTCGTTGGGCCGTCATCGATATTGAAACTACTGGAGCTGATGCTCTTAGTGATGAAATTATTGATGTGGGCTTCCTTGAATTTGAAGGCACGACTCTCGTTCGAAAATACAGCTCCCTCGTTAGGCCTTCTTTTACTCCAAGTTTCTTTATTCAAAAGCTGACGGGCATCAGCGAAAAAATGCTTAAAAAAGCGCCCTTCTGGGATGATGTAGAGCCTGAAGTTAGTGAGCTTTTTGGTGCCCATTTGATTGCCCACAATGCAGATTTTGAAAAAG
>JAUIBX010000347.1 GCA_030427595.1 Bacteriovoracia bacterium
CATGAAGTAAATGAGGTTACCGACGGTTATATCCTTACCTACCATCATCCCCTCTAGCTGGTTAAAGACCATTTCATGAGAGGCATCAGTTCTTTCACATCTAAAAACTGTTCCAGGTGCAATAAAACGAAAGGGCGGTTTCCTTTCCTGCATGCCACGAATTTGAACAGGAGAAGTATGGGTGCGCAAAAGGTGTCTCTTCCCCTCAGGAGAATCAGGGTCATTAAACCAGAAAGTGTCTTGCATATCCCTTGCTGGATGATCACCGGGAATATTTAGTGCCTCAAAATTATAGAACTCATTTTCGATATGAGGTCCGTCTAGAACTTCAAAGCCCATAGAAAGAAAGACATCCTCTATTTCTCGTTGAATTATTGTTCGTGGGTGAAGACCCCCAGTTGTTTGATCATTTAGCCAATAGGAAGCCCTATTGTTAAGATCAATGCGATCCTTTTTAAGTTTGTTATTTATGGTCTCTAGCTCAAAGGCCTGAAGCTTTTCGCTAGCGAGCTGATTGAAAAGTTCCTTAAGTCCATTGGCCTTGGGACCAACAACCTTTCTTTCTTCGGGGACTACGTCTTTAAGACCTTTTAAGATTTCTGAAAGCTTGCCCTTTTTCCCCAAAAAGGCACTTTTCAAATTTAAAACATCAGCTTCTGTAGCAAGCTTTTCGAGGCTCTCCTTAAAATCTTTTTCTAAGGCATCGAGTTGATCAATCATGGCCATCCTCTATATGAATTTAGGGTGAATTGCAGCGCATTTTTTCACTAAATGAATGAATTATCAATGATTTAGTTAGATTTTAGGGTGTCTTTCAACACTGAGCGTACCTTTTTAAAGTGGTCGCGAACCTTGAGGTTACAATAATCTGGGTAAGTCCATGGAAGGGAGTGATAGTCCCTCCCCTGAAATTGGTAAGTTAGCTCGCTAAAGACCCCTTCACCCAAGTAAACTCTATGGCCATAGGGCTTGCAAGTAGCAAGCACGACCTGCTCGAGAGCAAGGTAGCCCGGGTCGACATTAACAACTCGCCCCGTCATTTCAAAATTGTTTTGAAGTTCAACCTCTAATTGATTGGTTTTAAGCTTTAAGGAAATGAGGAGCTCTCTTTCTAAAGGACTAGTAGAGAAAATATAAGCTCTAGAAAGCGACTCCATTTGTCCCATTTCTTTTTGATAGTAGTTTTTTAGAGAGGCCTCTTCCAAGTTAAAATCAAAATCATTTTCTAGAGAACACCCAGTAAGAGAATCCTTATCTTTAAGGTAACTCTTAATGTCTTTCACAGACAAAAGATCATTTCTATAAAGAAGACCAAAGAAATAGAAAACAGCAGTGGGTTTTAGGGGTTCACTCATTCACTAAGCGTAACGATCACATAATTTCTTGTAGAAAACTGTGAGTTCTTCCATATTAACCGTGGCCGTGCCTTTCTTGGCGACAACAACACCAGCGCCACAGTTACCAATCCAAGCGGCTTCCCTAAGATTCCCTCCGGCCAACAAACCAGCGGCCAAGAGGCTAATAGTAGTGTCACCAGCACCACTAACATCAAAGACCTCTTGAGCTACAGTGGGAATGACTTCGAGTTTACCACTGCCTTGACGATCGAGAAGGGCCATTCCCTCAGGACCAAGAGTAATGACTATTTTTTCAAGGTCTAATTTATCAACTAAGATCGCGGCCATTTCCTCAAAAGACTTTTGATCATAAGTATAGCCCAAGAACTCCACCATAAGGCGGGCTTCCTTGAGGTTAGGCTTAAGAAGGTGAGCTCCCTTATACCAATGGGGAGGAGTGGTGGTACCAGGATCAACAAAGACCATCTTATTCTTTTCTTTTGCAAGGGCGATACACTTTTTTATAAGACCTTCTGTGAGTGTCCCCTTGGCGTAATCTTCTAGGATTAGTCCACTATGTTCATTAAGAAAGTCAGAAACCCTATCAGCGAGAGTCTTTTCCACATCTTGGTTAATTGAAACCTTGTCTTCATAGTCAATACGACAAACTTGCTGCGTTGAAGTTGTGATACGTTCTTTGAAGATAGTGGGTCTGGTGGGATCTCTAACAATGCCCCAAGTTTTTAAATTTGTTTCTTCAAGAAGGGACTCAAAGCGTGGTGCTCGTAAATCATTACCAATAACACCACA
>JAUIBX010000117.1 GCA_030427595.1 Bacteriovoracia bacterium
TTGTCGACGCTTGAGAAGGGCGCCGGGGATCAGGCCGAGGCCGCGCTGGCGGAGATGGGCCCGCTCCCCGAGGACGCCGAACTTGAGGGCGGGAGCGTGGAGGTCTTCGACGCGCAGGGCAAGAAGATCGCGACGGTGCTCACCGACACCCATGGCCAATTCGCCGCCAGCTACACCTGTGATGTGAACAAAAACGTCTTTGCCACCATCATCTGGGGTAATAAAGCCGAAGCCTTTAGTTGCATCAAAAAATTTAACTGTACCTGTCTGCATAAAAAAATCCTTACTGTGGAGAACAAGTCCTCCGGTGTTAATATGTAATTCTCAGCATAGTTTTTTTTTGGTTCTCAGGGAAGCAAAATTCATCTTGCCCTAAATTTATTTTCCTGATGATCTAACTTTACTCAAATAAAGGCATACAAGTATCTGAAATTAAATAGTTATTTAGAATGAGAGAGGGACTCAAAAAAAGATGATTTTCATCAAGTGGCAGGAGCTTTTTTAACCAATTGATCCAAGAAAGTGCCCATTTCTTCTTTATAGGCCCTTTCAACCTCAGAGATTTGGCGCTTCTTTAGCCAGGATTTGTACTTTTGCCTCAAGTAGGTTTCGGCATGGGGGTCCTCCCCAAGGCAGCCCCTCCAAAATTCATGATCAAAGTTTTGCCACAACTCTTGATCGCAGTCCTCTTGCCACCTCACAAGAAAAAGCTCATAACCTTGACCTTTCTCCCAGACAAAGGAACGCTTGATCAGTTGAAAATTAAGTTCTTTCAATGTCTGACGTAAATGAAACTCGTAATAGTTTGGCCCTAAAACAAAGTACTGATCAGGATGAAGTTGCGATCTCTCATGCCAACTCTTCAATACCTCGGCCATCAAAATCCCACCAACTCCTAAGAGAAAAAGTCCACTACTAGAAGGAAAGGAAATATTCTCGGCAGGACAGTCCAATAAATGCTCTTCACCAATGCCATATTTCTCATTAATCTCTCTAAGAAGTGCACCTCTTTTGTCATTAAAGAAAACTTGAGCCAAAGAGTTCTCACGCATATGAAGACCTAAGAGACCGTGGTCACAAAAGAGATCAAAATAGCAATACAAGTCTTTAGGCATCAATTGAAAGGCCATGTTCAGACGCTTCTTTTTTGTTAGAATATTGCCCAAGATGTTAGCCTCCCTAAGAATTCTCAATCTCTTCATTATGACTTTGGTCGTACTCTACGCCAGTAGCACGTATGCTACTTTAGATGCCGTAACAATCAAAGTTGTTGCTCCTTACCTACCAGAAAATGTCGAAAATGATGGAAGAAGTGGCCGAGATATTCAGATATTTACAGACATCACCAAGTGCATGGGCCTCAAAGTTAAAATTGATGTCCAGCCCTATATGAGGCATCTGAAAAGCTACCTCTCCGATTCTCATTATGATGCAATTATGACCATCCCTCACACCGATACCAAGGTCAAAAATAAAACCCTCAATTATATTTCTTATAATAATGGAGTCATCGTGCGCCACGAGGACTTCCCTCACGGCCTAAAAAGACTAGAAGACCTCAAAGGAAAAAGCATCATTTCCTTTATTGGGGGAAAGAAGTTGCTTAAAGGTCTTGAAAAAAACCTCAACCTCTTCTCTTCTTATACTGAAACAGGAACCCAATACCGCCATAATGAGATGCTCATGAAAAAGAGGGTTGATGGGGTCTTCTCAGATGGCCTCATTTTTATGGCCCATCAAAGAAGACTTATTCAAAGAGAGAAGGAGTGGAGCTCTGTTAAGGTAAAGTTCTATTCTCTCTTTTCACTTAGTCATTTCTCTGCAGCTTTTCGTGACCCAAAGAAAGTTCCCCTCTTCAACGGGTGTCTCTCAAAACTCAAAAAGAATGGTCATCTGGCCAAGATAGAAAAACTCTATGCGATGAAATACAATGAAAGCTTAGGAGAGGAATACCTAAAACCTCTTTTGGCCAAGTAAAGGACATCATTTGCCTCACACCAAATTCTTTAAAGTTATTCTCACTGCCATCCTCCTCATCAACTTAAGTTTTGCTCAAGGTGATGACTGGCAGGAAAATTTTCCGATCAAAGGCGAAGTGAGAACCCGAGTAGATTTCTGGGTAAAGGTCTACACCGAAATCAGTACAGAAGAAGCCTTTCTTCATGATTCAGAGGACCTCGGCATCATCTATAAAAAAGTAGATCTTCCTGCTAGCTCTCGCAGGCGGCGGCGTTTCTTACGCAATGAAGAGAGAAAGTATAGAAAAATCCTCTACTCCATGGCCAAGAAGAAAGGAAAGAACCTCACAAGTGAAGAGGAGAAGATTAAAAGCGTTATCGGTGAAAGAAGCCCTAGAGAGCTTAGTCAAATGGCGAGGAACTTGCGCTTCCAATATGGCCTAAAAGACCGCTACTACAAAGGTCTTATTCGAAGTTATCGCTATATGGATTATATCAAGGGTGTTTTTGAAGACATGAATATGCCCCTTGAGTTGCGTTTTCTTCCCCACGTTGAATCTTCATTTAATTACTTGGCCTACTCAAAGGTAGGGGCTGCAGGCATTTGGCAGTTCATGCGATCCACGGCCAGACTCTATCGTCTTAAGGTTGGCTATGTTGTCGATGAAAGAAGGGACGTTATTAAAGCGACAAAAGCTGCGGCCAAGCTCCTAAGAGATAATTACCGCACGCTGCAAAGCTGGCCTTTGGCCCTGACGGCCTACAATCATGGCGCGCGCAGTATGAAGAGGGCGATCAATAAGCTTGGAACTCGAGAAATCCATAAGATTATTGAAGGCTACCGTGGTCGTCGTTTTGGTTTTGCTTCTAAAAACTTCTACGCCACCTTTATGGCCACCGTACTTATTTCAAAAGAGCCTGAAAAATATTTTAAAAGTTTTAAGAAACCTACTCCCTTTACTTACTCGACCTTGAAGCTTCCTAAGCCCATGACAGTAAAACAACTCTCGAGAGCGACAGGGCTTTCCTACAATAAGATCAGAGACTATAACCCTTCAATCAGAAGGTCGGCCTTTCGCTCTCCCCTCTTTCTCCCGAAGAACTTTGTTTTCTATTTTCCCCAAAGTGATTCTCAAAAAATTGCTAGCTACCAAAAGAAGCTCGATCAGGTAGAGGATAAGATGAAAGACCTGGCCTTAGAGAGACTCCATATTGTTTCTCGCGGGGAAAGTCTTTACGACATCTCTAGAGGGTATAAAGTTTCCCTCAGTGACCTTATTGCTTTTAACGATATTGTGAACCCCTCACGAATTTATGCTGGAATGAAGATTAAAATTCCGGGAAAAGATTCAAAGATAGAGACTGTTAAACCTAAGCTGGCCGTAACAAATCCTAAACTTATCCCTAAAGAGGTCAAAACTGAAAAACCTAAAATTGCTGCAGTAAAAGAAGAAAAGCCTCAGCCCCAGATTGCTTCCCTTAACAAGGGAGCACCTCTCTATGGACCAGCCCTTCATGAGCTCAAAGGTGAACAGGCTCCCAACCTTGAGGGTTACCAACTTGAACTCACTCCAGTAAGAAAAGGGCTTTATAAAATTGTTATCGAAACAGAAGAGACCCTTGGTCATCTCGCAGAATGGGCAGCTATTCGTACCCAAAAGATTCGTGATTGGAACCGTTTAAGTTATGGTAGCGTTATTTACCAAGGTCAAAAGCTTAGTATGTACCTCAACGATGAGCAAAAAACACGTTTTGTTCAGGAACGTAACGCCTACCATCTCTCTATCCAAGAAGACTTCTATGAGAACTTTAAAGTCAAAGAACTTAAGAAGTATCAGGTAAAGAGAGGAGATACCCTCACTGAAATTCTAGAGAAGTTTAAGCTGCCCTATTGGCTTCTGCGCCAAAGCCAAGAAAAAGGCCTCAGTGCCAATCTATCAGTTGGTCAAGAACTTGCGATCCCGGTGATAGTTTCTAAAAGTGATGAGTCAGGCCTAATGCTTGATAATGATGAAGGCGATGAGACGTCAGCAGATTAAGTAAAATTTTGAGCTAATTGGTCTCTAGTTTTTGTAGCTCTTCTTTCTTGGCCTTGATCGTTTCATCTTGAATTTTAGGCACGAGGGCCTTGACTTCATTTTCAAGGGTGTGCCCTTTTTCAAAAATTTGATCAAGGACAGCGACCTCACCAAGGTAGAGTCGTGCTAGCCACTCATCACTGGTAATCTTCTCAAAGTGCTCTAGAATTTTGCCACTTAATTGGGGTAGGAATGGCCTAAAAGCGACACCCAAGCACAACGCATAGGCGCTTGAGTAGGCCAAAACTTGAGCGGCCTTGTCCTTATCTTCTTTAATGAGGGCCCAAGGCGCCTGATCAGAAAAGTAATTATTCGCCTTATTTCCTAGGGCCATGACCCTTTCAATACTTTTTCGGAAATTTTGCTGGTCTAGATGAAGATTAATTTCTTTAAGGGCTTCGCTAATATCGGCCGCCATTTCTGAAGTGCTAAAACCCTTAAAGGCTTCAGCAGGTAATCCCTCTTTCCAGTTCTTTTGAGTAAACTTCAAGCAGCGGTTGAGGAAGTTTCCAATATTATTGGCAAGCTCGTTATTGACCTTCGCCTGAAATTGCTCCCAACTAAAGCTCGAGTCCGTTGTTTCAGGAAGAATAGAGAGAAGATAATACCTCAAGGCATCCTGGCCAAACTCGTCAATGGCCTCAATGGCATCAACATAGTGACCACGAGATTTTGAAAACTGTTCACCTTCGAGGTTAAGAAATTGATTCGCCGGCACATTATCTGCGGCCTTAGCAAAACCGGAGGCCATGCTCATGCTAGGAAAGATGATGGTATGAAAAATAATATTATCCTTTCCAATAAAGTGAGAAAGCTCAACATCCTCGTTTTGCCACCAATCTTTCAGGTAGTGCTCGGATGAATTTGTGTCCTCTAGATACTTCTTGGTATTAGAGACATAGCCAATAGGAGCATCAAACCATACATAGAGCTTCTTGCCTTCAGTATTGGGAAGAGGCACATCAATACCCCAATCAAGGTCGCGAGTGATGGCCCGATCATGAAGGCCTTCTTTTGTTAGGCTATCCACATAAGGCCAAACAGTTTTACGCCAACTGTCTTTCTTTGCCTCAAACCACTCTCTAAATTCTTTATGAAACTTTGAAAGAAGAAGGTAGTACTGAGTCACACTCACTTCCTTAATATTTTGTGAGCCACAGATTTTACAAACAGGTTCTTTCAACTTGGCCGGTTCAATAAATTCACCACACTGAGGACATTCATCGCCACGGGCATGCTGATAATCACAGACGTAGCAAATCCCCTCAACAAAACGATCAGGGAGGTGGTTATTACAGTCATTGCAATAGAGCTGTTGGCTATCTTGAGTACCGATAAGACCTTTTTCGTGCAGGTTTTTAAACCAACGAATAGTTTCTTCTGCGTGATAGTCAGCTGAGGTTTGGCCAAAGAAGTCGAAATCAACCCCGTACTTCTTAAAGACCTCGCCATGTTCTTTATGCCAGCCATTTACATATTCTTGATAATCAACTCCGGCCTTCTTTGCATTGAGCATGATGGCCACACCGTGCTCATCGCTACCGCAAATGAAGAGGCACTTATGACCTTGCAAACGGCGATGCCTATTGTAGACGTCAGCAGAGAGGTAGGCGCCCACCAAGTGACCAAAGTGAATAGGCCCATTGGCATAGGGAAGCGCGGAGGTAATTAAATACTTCTTTGTTTGCATTGCACAATCCTGAAACTCTAGAGTTTAAAAGCCTCCTGAATTTAACAAATGCCCATGGCTTTTGCTATAAAGATGTGCACGCCTTCTCATGCATTGCGCCCAGGAGTCTCGATGGCATTTTCTATTCCCCCACAGGCCTTTCAAAGCTTTAGCTTCAAGCAGACATTGGACTCCTTATGGCGTCTGGCCAGTCAATGGGAGTCTCAACCTTGGCAGGGAGTTGAATCCCAAAAAAATGCCAAGGCATTTGCAAGCTACCTGAATATTCTCAAAGTTCATGAAAACGACCAGTGTAGAAATCTGGCCCTCGAATTGATGGCCATGCCCCTCACTGAAGCTCGTGACCTTGAAAAGATCATCATGCTTTTAGAGCGTAAACTTGAAAAGGATATTCCAGAACAGGACTTCCTCATTTCAACAGAGGATGCTCCCACACAAAGAAGGGCCGAGCTGCCGATTGTCCACTTGGTGCTCGATAACTTAAGAAGCTCCTTTAATGTGGGCTCCCTTTTTCGTTCGGCCGAGGCCTTTGGTATCACTGAAGTTCACCTCTGTGGCTACACGGCCACTCCCAAAAATTCTAAAACAGCTAAGTCAGCGCTCGGTGCTGACCAATGGGTGAAATGGCGCTATTGGGAAGGGACTTTGGATTGCCTCAATTTCTTAAAGAAAGAAGGTCTCACTCTTTATGCTTTTGAAACTTGTGATGAAGCGAAGCCTTTGAGGTCTTGTGACTTAAAAACACCTGCGGCCCTCATATTAGGAAATGAACGCTATGGCCTGGCTTCCCCAGTTTTAAAACGTGCAGACGCTCTCCTAGAAATTCCACTTGCAGGCAGGAAAAACTCCCTTAATGTGGGAGTTTGTGGCGCCCTTGCGATGGACGCCTTCTTAAACTCTTAGTCTTAAGAACGACTTGGTCTCAAAACCAAAACATCACAGGGAGCGTGAGCAACCAAGTGATAGGCGAAGCTGTCTCTAAAGACTCCCTCGACTCCCTGCTCTCCACGAGTAACAACAACACATGAGTTTGCATCGGTTTCTTTTAAGTAATTCAACGCACGCAACTTGGGGTCACTATGAAAGAGAATGGCCTTTTCAAGTTGAGGCTTTTCATTTGAGTCACCCCAAAGAAGATCTTCGACCTTATCAAACTTCTCTTGGATGAAGTTCTCAACGGCTTTGTCATCATTAACATCAATTCCCGGAGGAAAACCCTGTTTTGAGTCATTATTAAGAATATGAACAAGGACGAAATGATTAGTTTTATTGAAGAACCCATCATTAAGGTAATGGTCAAAATTTTCGTTTAAAATATCATTCAGACCGAGAAAAATAATAGTTTTTGGTAGTGTGCTCATGGCCTTCCTCCTGAATCAATTATGCCCGTATTTTAGCCTCATCAACCTGACTTGGGTCATTTAATTTTAAGTTTTTAGGCTTGCTGAGATGCTAAAATAACAATAAAATAAATTTACAACGGAGTAGGGAAAGTCAGACAGATCCTCAGCTAGATTTTTCATAGCTCCAAGCTATGACTAAATAGCAGACGGCCTATTGAAAGCTCGGCCATAGTAGCGCATGATGAAGGAGATACGGAGGTAACTATGATTGATTTAACAGAAGACAACCTAGAGCAATTTGTAAAAGATAATAATAAGGTTTTGGTTCAGTATGGTGCAGGCTGGTGTGGTAATTGCCGTATGATTAAGCCAAAAATCAAGAACCTCTCTTCAGAGCATGAGGACATCACTTTTGTTTACGTCGATGCCGAAAAGCTACCAAATAGTAGAAAGCTGGCCAATGTCAGCAACCTGCCCACCTTTGCGGCTTTCTCTGGTGGTGAATTTCTAGAGCAAACTCAAGGAAATAAAATTGAGATTGTTCAAGAGCTGGTAGATAAACTAAAAGCTTAAAAAAGAGGAATACGATGAAGCTTCCCATTATTAAAAATGTTGTTGAGTTTATAGATCAAAACGATGAAGATTTTGTGCTCGAGGCCATTGAGGTACTTGAGCATATCTCCCTTGCAAAGGGTCTCAAAGACGATGAACTTGATACCATTGGGGAGCTTCTTTCCAATATGTATGGTGCTGTTGAAGTTGCCAAAGATATTAAATCAGGTACTCCTCAAAAAGATGCCCTCAACGGCTTTATGAAAAGAGTCATGGGCTCCATCGATAATTAATGACAATTAAGCTCTATCAAGATTTCTTGAATAACTCTGTCGTAAAGGGTCTACTCTTTCCCCCTATTTAATTCATTGATAGAAGAACTCCACCCCCTTAAAATGGCGATGTGAGCGATTCAATCAAGAAAATTATTGGTTTAAGACAAATCATGGCCTTGGCCATTATTTTTCTCTTGGACACTAGTGGCTTCTTTCTCAATAAGTACATTACCAAAGAGCAAGATGGTCTTGCCGTCCTCATTAATATTTCAGGGCGCCAGCGCATGCTCTCTCAAAGGATCACTCTTTTATTGCACGAGAAAATTGCAACAGAAAGAAATGATGGTGACACCGAGGCAATCAATAAGGATTTAAAAGAGAAGCTTACCCTCTTTGAAACCTCTCACGACATCCTCAAGAATGAAGCCCAAAAGAGAGACCCGGAAAATAAAGTTTTAAGACCCCATTATTTTGGTGAGGGTGGTCTCAACGGCCAAGTCGAATCCTTTATCAAGAATAGCCGTGAACTTATGGTCAGCCGTGATGATTCTATACTTAAAAGACATTCTATCTTTGCCAAAGGTCCTCTTCTTTATGAGCTCAATAAAGCGGTGAAGCTCTTTGAGCTGCAATCATCAACCCTAACAGATGCCATGAAGGTTGTAGAGCTTTTCCTCTATCTCATCAACACATTGGCCCTGATTTTTATTTACTTCTTCATTCTAAAGCCGCTTCAAAAAGAAATCCTTAAGAGAGAAGATGAGCTACAACAGGCCCGCAAAATCGCAGAGGAAGAAAGTCACTTTAAAAGTATGTTTCTTGCCAACATGAGCCATGAGTTGCGAACTCCACTCAACGGGGTCCTTGGTACGGCCGACCTCATGGGCAGTACTCAACTCAATCAGGAGCAACAAGACTACCTCGACATTATTAATCAAAGTGGGAAAATTCTTTTAGGGGTGATCAATAATATCCTCGATCTTACGAAAC
This sequence comes from Bacteriovoracia bacterium, assembly GCA_030427595.1. Classification (GTDB taxonomy): domain Bacteria; phylum Bdellovibrionota; class Bacteriovoracia; order Bacteriovoracales; family Bacteriovoracaceae. The sequence goes on from JAUIBX010000117.1 coordinate 8,887, forward strand.
TTCAGATGGGTCAAGTTGAGCTTGAAAAGGTCACCTTTTCTCCTAAAGAGCTCTTAGAAGGCATCCCCAAAAGCTTTCGCTATCCTCTTGAATCTCGCGGTCTTAGCTTTAATCTACAACTTGATGATCTGCCTGCTGCCTTGGAAGGCGATACCACTCGCCTCTCTCAAATCCTCAACAATATTATTGGCAACGCGGTGAAGTTTACAGAAGAGGGAGGCATCACCCTAAAGGCCTCTTATCAAGATAACCAGCTCTCTATTGATATTGAAGACACCGGTATTGGAATGAGTGAGATGGCCCTTTCTAGAATATTTGAAGACTTTGCTCAAGCTGACTCAAGCACCACCAAAAAGTTTGGTGGTACTGGTCTTGGTCTCTCCATCACAAAAGAGTTGATCACCTTGATGGGTGGCACGATCACCGTGCAATCTCAGGAAGGAAAAGGAACGACCTTTAGTCTGAATATTCCCTTACCCCTTGGTAATCCCAACCGCCTTCCACGAAAGAGTAGCCCAGTCTATGCAGACAAGAGTATTGATGGTCAAAATAAGAAGGTTCTTGTTGTTGATGACAACGATATCAACCGCAAGCTCATGGTGCGTATTCTTGAACGCTATAACCTCATTCCTATTGAAGTGGATTCAGGCCATGCTTGTCTCGATTTTTTAAACGAAAATCAAGTTGACCTTATTCTCATGGACTATCATATGCCGGGGCTCAATGGCATAGAGACGGCCCTAGAAGCGCGTAAACGGTTTACCAACATGCCACCAATAATTGCTCTGACAGCAGACGTGATGGAAGAGACCAATAAGAAGATTCTTGAGGCCGGCATGAAGGAGCTTATCCCTAAGCCCATTCAAAGGGATGACCTTCAAAGAATACTTGCGACTTACCTTCAGATTGAGCTCTCCTAAAATTTCCAATCTAACAGGGAGTAAGACCTATGGAAAAACGTTTCTCTGTTCAAGGAAAAGTCCAAGGTGTCTTTTTCAGAAAGTCTTTTGTCCATTGGCTTGAAAAACTTGGTCTCAAAGGTGGGGCCACCAATGACCCTCACGACGGAAATAAAGTTCATTGCACCATTTTAGATATTGATGACGATCGTCTGTCACAGCTTTTTCAAACCCTTTCTTCTGGAAAATTCAATAATATGGGAGCTCAAGTAGAGAGTGCGGCCCTCCATGATCATGGTATTCCTTGGCAAGATCATCATGCGGTCACCAGTGAAGAGCCTTCAAAGCTTCCGTTGGGAATTAAACTCAAGATTTAAGGAAGGATATCAACGACGTTAATATCCCCTTTCTTAAGGGACTTCAGGTTACTGGGGATTTCCTCGACAATGGTTTGTTCAAGGGCCGAAATAATTCTTTCTTTGAGAAAGGAGCGACTATGAATGAGGCTGACCTCACGAGTAGGAACAGGCCTAGCAAAACTTCTTAAATGCTTTTCTCTTTCCCTTTTACCTAAATCTTCTACGGCCAGTTCTGGCAAGAGTGTGTAACCACGACTCCTTTTCACTAACTTTCTTAATGTTTCTAGAGAGCCACTGGCAAACTCCACATTCGGGAGAACGCGATTACTATGGCGCAGGCTACAGATCTTTAGCATTTGTTCTCTAAAGCAGTGGCCTTCCTCTAAAAGCCATAAATCTTGATCGAGAAGGTCATCATGATCAAGTTGATTCTTCTCAAGCAAGTGATGACCTTCAGAGATATAGGCATAAAAAGGTTCATAGAAGAGGTGGCGTTCAATTACACTCTCATCATTGAGGGGTGTGACCAATAAACCAGCATCGATATCATCATTCTTTAATTGCT
>JAUIBX010000118.1 GCA_030427595.1 Bacteriovoracia bacterium
AAGAGAGCCGCTTCTTTTCTTAAGGCCTTGCATGCCTGTAAAGTTGACGACCACCAAAAAGCCCCCACTAACTCATTTTTCTTAAAGGCCCAAGGAATCCCAAAGAGCTTTTCAAATTCAATTTCTTTTTCACTGACTGGCGATAGACTCATGTCTGCTTTTCGGCAACTTACCTCAAAGCCTAAATGCCCACTCGGTAAAACCGAGCGCCACGATCAACTATCACATGGATGCCGGACGAGGAGGATAGACACCCTCTGGAGCACTTCTCCACCATTCTTTAAGAGTCTCAACTATTTTCTTTTGATCGCGAGGCAAAGTCCCCCCTAGAGGAAACTGATTGGAAACATGATTGGCCCTAAAGATGACAGGGTTTGCCTCAAATTTTACTCCGTTAAGAATGTCATGCATTTCTTTAAAGAGGGCCTTTGAAGTCAGAGGCTCGATAAGCCCCCTCTCTTCCATCTTGTGATAGGGAGTACCCGGAACACTAAAGGTCGTTAAAAAAGAAAAGAAGTGAGGACAAGTTTGACTGAGAACTTCGATAGTCCCCTTCACATGCTGTTCACTATACTTCACTCCTCCCACTCCTAGCATGACGATAGTGGAAAGCTTGATACCAGCGTCCTTAAGTCTTAAAGAGCCCTCAACCATTTCGGCCGCGGTATTTCCTTTGACGATCATATGGAGGACCTTATCGTCACCAGACTCAAGACCAAGATAAGCGATACCTAGGCCTAGGTCATGAAGACGCTTGAGTTCTTCTAGGGATTTCCCCAGCATATTTTCGGCGGTGGCATAAATACCGACACGGCGGCAATCAGGAAAGGTCTCACGAATACACAGAAGAGTCCTCTCGAGTAACTCCATGGGAGCACCTAAGGCATCCCCATCACATAAGAAGATTTTATCAGGAGAAAGTCCGGCCTCTGCGCACTTTTTAATGTCCCTTTCAATCTCTTCAAAGGGACGCTCACGATAACTCTTTGAGCGGTACATATCACAGTAGGTGCATTTATTATTGGAGCAACCAATGGTCACTTGGATAAGAAGGGAGCGCGCCTCCGAGGGTGGTCTGTAAACAGGTGGCTCGTAGCTAATAGGAAAACTGAACATATTAACCCCTCTTAAGGATGATCCAAGTTCCCATCAAAATGAAGAAGCAGCCAGAAATGACCTTCATTTTTTGCGGATCAATAACCTTACCAAGAAGGCTGCCGGCCCCCACACCTAGTGCCCCCGCTAGGCTCAAGGCCAATACAGTCGCTAGGAGTACGGCCATGGTACTTTTGGTTTGTGAGGCCGCGGCCATTGCTGCAAATTGGGTCTTATCGCCAATTTCGGCGACAAAGATGGTTCCAAAGGTGGCCCAGAAAATACTCCAATCCATAATAAACTCTCTTGAGATAATCACTAGTTCTGCTCTTTTTTTAACTCTTTAAGGTGTGAAATACAATGCTTCACTTCCCTAAGTTCCGCTTACCTATCCCCTTGAAATCTCCAAAGGTTTAGTAGTAAAAGAAGGCGAAACCACACACACAAGGGAGAAATTATGAAACGCCCCCTCATTGCCCTTTGTGTCCTGATGACAGGCACAACTCAAGCAAGTCTATTTGATCGCATCACAGCGAAACTTACTGAAGATGTCTATTCATCCTTCCATGGTGAGGGTCTCCCTACAAAAGTTGGAGAAACTAATGTTGGTGCTCAGTACCGCCAAAACTTTATCCAGAAAAATAATATTAAGGTCTACAAGGACGATCTTGGTCTCACTCAATTTGATGGCAATGAATTTGGCCTGGCCCTTTTAAAGAAAGGTAATGATGACCGTGCTTTTGAAACCATCATGGAACAAAGAGATTATGACACCCGTGAGGACTGGAAGAATGGTTCCCAATTCATCAAGGAACTTAAGCGCTACACCAAAGACTATGGTTGTATTCCTAAAATCAATTCCCTCTCTCACGGTTGGGCCTCGGGTGGCCGCCCAGGCGAGGCCAATGGTCTTTCTGGAAATAAGGGCTTTAACGGCTTCTTTGCCACGACTGATGACCTTCCGGGATTTATTGCCCGCGCTGGCACGAGAACCATTAGTAAGCATCTAAGAGAAGTAATTGAAGACGGCAAGGTCAAGTTTTGTAACTCTTGTATCGCTCAATTCTACGCCTGTAATATTGGACCAGAGTTTGCGAGGACTTTTACTGAAGTGACTGGTTGTCAAACCGTAGTGGCCACTGGTCAGAACTCGCCCTACTTTCAGTCCATGAAAACAGAAGAGGACAAGCAAAAGGTTTATCGTGGTGCCCATTACTGGAAGAGTGCCGCTGGCGTTTGGGCCGAAAGACATACTGATGAGCAAAAGGCCAGGGGCGAACGTAAGGCCTCATGGTACCGCTCAACTCCGATTAAGAATGGTGCCGGTCAAGTTATTGGCGTCTCTGAGGAAAACATTGGAGAGGTTTATATTTCGCTCTAAATCTCTATAAAAACTAATTTAGATCAGTTTCCTAGACCCAAAAGCACAGTAAGCTAGGGTCTATGGATCTGATTAAAAAGTACGACAAACCTGGCCCACGCTACACAAGTTACCCTGCCTATCCCCACTGGCAAAATGGTCCCCTGCAAGAGGAATGGCTTCATGAGCTTGCCCATCATAAGGACCTAAGAGCAGACCTCTATATCCACATTCCCTACTGCCAGTCCCTATGCACCTACTGCGGCTGCACCAGAACTATTTCAAGAAATCTTGATAAGGGCATGGACTACACGTCTTACCTTCTTAAAGAGTGGCAGCTTTACAGAGAGGCCCTTCCCAATCTTTCCATACAGTCGCTTCACCTCGGAGGAGGAACACCAACCTTTTTAAGACCTGAGTATCTTAAGGTCCTCTTTGAGGCCATCTCTCCCCTTCTTTCTGAGGACTTTTCAGGTGCTGTTGAAGTTGATCCGCGAGTAACTAGTGAACGTCACATTGAAACCTTAGTGGAATTTGGCATCGGCCGCTTCAGTCTTGGCATTCAAGACTTTGACCCCCATGTGCAAAAGGCCGTTAACCGCACTCAACCGCCCAAGCTTGTTGCTACAACTGTGGATTATATTCGTTCCTGTGGCGGTAGTGGCATTAACTTTGACCTCATTTATGGTCTGCCCTTACAAACCCAAGACTCTATCCACAAGACCATTCAAGAAGTTAAAAAAATGCGGCCTGATACCATTGCCCTCTATGGCTATGCTCATGTTCCTTGGCGCTCTAAGGCACAAAAAAGTCTCGAACGTTTTCACATTCCCCATGGGGAAGAAAAACGTGCACTCTATGAACTAAGTAAAAAGCTCCTTGAAGAGGCCGGCTACTTTGAGTTGGGTCTCGACCACTTTGCCCTTAAAAACTCATCTCTCTATCAGGCCTATCAAAAGGGAGAAATGAAGAGAAACTTTATGGGCTACACCAAAGAGGTGGCTCCCGTCACTTTGGGTCTTGGCTCCTCTGCGATTAGCAATACGGAGAATTCTTTTATTCAAAATGAGAAAGAACTTGAGGATTACCAAAAGGTCCTTGATAAGGGTCACCTGCCACTTTCAAGTGGTCACCGCTTAACCGAGAGAGACCAGAAGGCCTCTCAGGTCATTCAATCTATTATGTGTAAGGGAGAAGTAGACCTTCAAGATTACCTTGAGCTTCTGTGTGAAAAGGAAACTCTCAATCACATGGGAAAATTAGAAGAGATGGAAAGGGATGGCATTTTAGAGCTTAAAGATACTGAGCTTAAGGTCACCGCAAAAGGCCGGCCTTTTATGCGCAATATCTGTATGGTCTTTGATGAGTACCTCAATCAAAAGTCTGAAAGTAAAGCTCGCTTTTCCCGTACGATTTAGTGATGACTAGCCCTTAGCAGGAACTGGCTTAAGAAGCGACTGAATCTTTTGAGAGATAACATCTAGGTCAGCGCTTTCATTGGGGCCAGGAACATAGTACGTCGCGAGCTTGCGGTAGCGTTTGAGCATCAAAAGAACCCAAATCATTTGGTAGTCAAGCTTCTTAAAAACCATGGCGCCCTTTTCACGATACTTAAGGCCATTCTTTTCAAATTCCTCAGGCATTTCCGTCCAGTGCATTCCTGGAAAGAGATGATGACCAATGTGGTAGCCATCATTAAAACAGCGCTTATTGTACAGGCTATCAACGACAGTTATGCTATTGCGATAAGAACACTCAGGGTTCTTCTGATCCACAAAGGCGTGCTGGGCCCAGTTGCCCCCCATAAGACCAAACCAACATATAAGCGTGGGCACGATGAACACAAAGAGTGCCCCTAAGGGATTCACGTAGAGTGCTGTAGCCTGAACAGCATAGAAGAGAATATACCCAATAATGACTTTAAAGGCATAATCTTTACGCCCTCTCTTAAAGAAATAAAGAGGCAATTCAAAAGGTAAGGTAAAAATAAAAGCGCCAAAGTACTTAAGCCAGCCGATAAAACTGTCCCTTTGAAAATGCTCTGTGGAGCTAAGATCTTCAGGACCATTACCTTCTTGGTGGTGCATTTTAATGTGGTGATGAAAGTAAATCATAGGAGGTAAGCCAAAGAGAAGACCAACGATGGAGACCAAAATATCGAGAGGCTTTTTGAACCTCTTCTTCCAAGGACTGCGGTGGCAAATATTATGAAGCATAAGGAGATGGGGACCGAGGAAGAAAATCATTAAGGCCCAGTAGAGGACCACAAAATACTTTAATTCTTCAGCGTAGAAGTAAAAGCTTCCTGCAAAGGGCACCATGACAAAGAGTGTGAGGAGAATCTGCTTGATGAAGGGAAAGTCCCTTTGATCTTTAAGAAGTCCCGTGAAAAAATTCTCTCTTTGATTTGCCATTGCAGGCCTTGCACTTTGCATGGATTTTACCCTCTACTTTTCATCCTAAAATCGAACCCCGATCTTACGATTAATTCACTTGTTTTAAAAGGTAGTTTCCATCTGAACTCTTTGTACTTTTAATACCTTAGAGGATCCTAAATTCAGTTTTTAACTTGGTTTTTCGATTTTACCATTGGGGTATTTAGCGAAGCGCTCTATCTTACTTCCATGAATCATATCTTGGCGCGGCCAACTCCAGCCACCAAATTGGGTCTTTTGGTAATCGCCAATGGCCTGATAGATTTCTTCTTTAGTATTCATCACAAAGGGACCATGCTGAACAACAGGTTCTCCTATAGGCTTGGCCTCCAAATAGAGAAGCTCAACAAGTTCGTTTGCCCCAGTTCCAACCTTAACCTCAACTTCTACAGAAGAGTCCAAATTAACAGAGGTTTTACTAGCCACACTCTTCTCATTAACCGAAATTTCATCGCCTTCAAAAAAGTAGAGTGTACGATTGGTTTTTGACTTGGCGGCCGGAAGCTTCAAAGTGGGGTTCTTCTTCATTTTGACGAGGTAGATATTGACACTATTTTCAGGGGCGTTGGCCCAGCTATTTTTAGGTGCAGGATAATAGGATTCTCCTTCAAACTCTCCACTAATAAGGGTCAGCTCTATTCCCTCCTTTTGAATCTTTGGGATATCCCCTGACCACATCATCTTAAAATCGGCGGGCACCATTTTATTTTTCTTAGGAAGATTGAGCCATATCTGAAAGAGCTCGCAGGTATTCTCTTTGTCCTGATGAAGAAGAGGAAACATTTCTGAGTGCTGAACTCCAACACCTGCGGTCATCCACTGGACGTCCCCTTCTCCGTAGCGGCCAGCAGCTCCGAGAGAGTCCGCATGATCCACATAGCCTTTTCTAACAATCGTAATCGTCTCAAAACTACGGTGGGGATGAACCGGAAAGCCTGGAATTTCGGTTCCATGATAGAGGCGAAAACCATCTTTTGGTTGAAAGTCAGAGCCCATATTGCGCCCTTGGAAATGATGAGCGTCCACACCATTATTAGCATTCCCTGCCGGATAGCGATCATAGTGATGCACACAAAATAGAAAGGGCTCTTGAGTAGGCCATTGGAAACTGAGTGGAGCTTGGGAAATAATAGCTTTTTTATCCATAGAGTTCTTTCCTTGAGAAAAGAAGCTTTTGAGACCCATAGCGAGTGAGCTAGGGCTTAGGAGAATCAAAAGTTAGAGGATCTTCCTTCGAGAAAACATAACTTTAAATTAACATAATTAGGTCAGGATTCAGAAAATTTGCTTTAGACACTACAAATCTAAGGGCTAAACTCCCAACCCCTGCGGCGCAGGCAGTCCTTGATGGCGGATGACCTCAAGCGGTAGATTTTAAGACCACTTTTTACCAGCATCTCTTCTGAGAAACTGATGCACTCCTTAAGGTCGTCCTTTAAGGCAGCAGACATTTGTTGAGTTGGGCGATGGCCATTAAAGACACTTTCGCCCTTATCGGGATGGCGTACGCTTACAGCGCATCCAAGGAGAGAAGTCAGGAAAAAAATATTTAAGAAAGGCTTCATGCTCTCCCGATATATCGATTTTAGCGATAATTGTAATTTATATTATCTAATTCACTTATACAACGAAATGCCGGTAAGCTTTAATCATTGCCAATCAGCATAAGTCGGAGGGACAACGATGAGAAGAACAATCAATGCAAAGAGACTTGAGTGCCTACTAGACAATCCTTTGAACCCCACATTTGTGACAATTGGACTGCCCCCAATGAAAGTTCTCATCAATGAAGCGATTTCTGAATTTAAGGCCCATGGCCATATCGACATTGAAGTTGATCGCCCCGTTAATCGCCCCAAAGATCTGCAAACTTCACAGTTGTGCCAAACCAAATTAAAATTCAATCCAGAATCCAAGACCTTGGAGGCTAAAGAGCCTCACCTGGGCCTTGAATTTAAGATTGGTCTTTCTGATAGTGGTGATGTGCAAAGTGTTCAGGCCTTTTGGACTTAGGCAACTTCTCTATAACAATTACAACTCCATTTGCTAAAGCGGTTTAACTAGCGGTAATTCTTGAGAAAACAAACTCTTAAAAGGTCAAAAGTCATGTTAAACCGCTCTCTTTCTCGAACTGCGCTTATTCTCCTCTATTCTCTTTTTTCTCTAGGCTCAAACGCTATAAGTAGCAGCTGGGAAATTTCTCGTCAGTGGAATCAAAGTGAAGAAGAACTCTTTGGTGAGTTTATTGAAACTCTTGGTGAGGCGATTAAGAATAGACAATGTTTTACAACAGATGAGTGTTTAAGAAGTCCTGTGTCCAACCCACTTTTTTCCAAGGCCAACCCGACAGACATGACGGATATTTTTAGTGACTGCGCCGACCTCCCCTATATTCTAAGAGGCTACTTTGCTTTTATGAGGCAACTCCCCTTTGTCTTCCCACGAGGTGTAACTTACTACTCCCCTGAGATTGACCAAACCAGAACCGCCTACTATGCCGCCAAGAGAGAGTATGACAGCTACAGCTTTTGGAACCGTCCTCGTGAAGTCAGAAAGACCTACAGAGAATTAAAGAAGCGTTTAGAAGAACTCTTAAAAGATGCTGGTAAAGATATCCGTTATTCAAAAACGGGAAACAAAATCACCTCCATGACAAGAATTCAAGGAGGCGAAAATATCAACAATATCTTTAAGCAAATTGTGAATTCAGTTTCGACTGCTTCCTTTCGTGTCGATGGTCGCCTTTGGGATCGGGGTGGAGTTTTTAAGGACACCTACCCTATTACAATTAACAGAGAATCTCTCAAACCCGGGACAGTCCTCTATGATCCATCAGGCCATATCGCTTTAGTTGCTAAGGTAACTGACTCTGGAAAGATTTATCTTATCGACGCCCACCCTGATAACTCCATTACCTATATCTCCTATGGAGAAAAGTTCACCCGTAGCCCGGTTAATCGAGGTGCAGGTTTTGTGAACTGGCGCCCCTACGAGTTTATTAGTGGTGAATACTATCCGGCCGCCAATGAGGAATTGTCCGACTATGGACTGGAGCAATACTTTGGTCAGCCTGAAAACCCACAAGTTCTCTACACAAAAGCTCGTTACCAATTTAATGGCCTTGAGATGGACTTTTACCACTATGTGCGTGCGGTTCTCTCTCTCAACGGACTTGAAGTTAATCCTGTTAAAGAATTTGAGGTGGCCCTCAATGACCTTTGTCGTGATTTTATTGACCGAGTGGACTCAGTCGATAAGGCCATTGCTGCTGGACTTGATAAGAAAGACCACCCTGGAGAGCTTCCTGAAAATATTTATGGCACCACCGGTGAATGGGAAACTTATTCAACCCCCTCACGTGATGCTCGTCTTAAGGCCTCTGTAAGAGAGATTTACAATACCGTAAGGGAATATCTTAACCCTGAGCTCAATCCAAATTTAAGTCTTAATTATAATGGTCAAGACCTTAAGGGTGACTTAAGAAGCATCTTCAACCAAAAGACCAAAAGCTGCACCTACTCATTTAGTAAGTCTAATGGTTCACTATATGAGACTAATTTAGCTGAATCCCTAAAGGACCTTTTTAAGCTCTCCTTTGACCCCTATCACTGTGTTGAATTGCGCTGGGGACTTTCTGGAGAAGAGCTTGCCACATGCGACCAATCAAATAAGAAATGGGACTGGTATCGTGCTGAACAACCTCTGAGAAATCAAATTGAAAGAGACTACTCTCAATTCATGGTCTATGACCTCAAAGGCCTTGAAAGATCTGGCCTAGGCGTTTCGCAAACTCCTCAGATTGATATTGAAAGTCTGTTGAAATAGCGACTAGAAGCTTTTTCCTAGCGCCACTTCGATATTGACGAGGTTATTAGAAAATTGAGTGGACTCCACTTGACCATTTATCGCCTGAATATCTCCTAAGAGTGACAAGAACAGGTCATCCCGAACTTTGACGCCAACAAAGAATCCTATATTCGCATTAATCACAAAACTGTAGTTTTCAAGGGTATTTTGTGTCTCCGAGCGCATAAGACCAGGTCCAGCAGCAAAGGTGCCCTCAAAGACAAACGCCTTTCTAAAGTACTGAAGAACACCTCCCCCTCGAAATGAGAGTGTTTGAAAGTCAGAATTACCCCGAAGCTGAGAAAGCGCCCTTTGTTGGTCCGGTAAACCATAAACTTTAAGGTGATCAATACCTGCACTTAAAGTCCAACTGGTATTCACTTCCTTTTCTGGGCGAGCTTCCTGCCAATCTTTATAGAAGGCATGGCCCGAGGGCAATGAATTGAAGTTTTTCTCAGTGAAATAAGTCAGGTTTCCTCCAAAGTGAAGAGTCTCCACATTGGTTAGAAAGCCTAAAGATCTTTGACCATCTAACTCGTCTTTAATTTCAAAGCCCTTATATTTGAGAAAGTAAAAGTCAGGCAAGATATCGCCAAATTTACTCTTAAAGCGAAAATCGAGGACTTGAGAGTTTCCCTTGGCCTTCTCATCGCGATCTACTATTGGAAGGCCTGCCGAGATGGAGAGCTTCGGATGATGAACGGAAATATTGAGGTTCTTCTTGGGGTTGGGATCCAACAGGAGGTCCTGATTGGTATTTCCTGCACCGTCAACTGTAGCAAAGCGCAGCTGTTCTTTAGGGAGTTGAATCCCCGTCGTAACAAAGATCTCTGCTCTCATTGTTAATGAAAGTAAAGAGAGAAATAAAGTAAAACGTTTCTTCACTTCACCATCGCTTTTAAAACTTCAAAATGAACATCAAAACCTTCTTTAGCAACCAACTTAATGTGAGCAAGTTGTCCAAGACTATGCATCGGGCAGGTGTGAGAGAGGTCAAACTCGGAAACAATAGGATAATCTCTCTCACCTACGACCTCCATTATGAGATCATTCATATCAAAAGGAGCCCCTTCAGGGTTGGGCATTTCGGGCTTTCCAACAATAAGGCCAGTAATCTTATCAAATACACCCATCAGTTTAAGTTGAGTCAGGCTCCTCTCCTCCTTCGAATAGGGGGCGGCCATTTCTTCAATGAGAAGAATACGCCCCTCGACATCAGGGAAGTACTCAGTACCTGCCGCAGAAATCAAAGTATTGAGGTTACAAACGAGAATCTCTCCCGTAGTTTCGCCCGGATTAAGAACTTTCCAACCGTCATTTTCGATCCAATCCCTTTTCGTCGTTTTCCAACTCCCATCACTCCAGTCCCTAAAGTGCTTGGACCAGCGAGGAAAGGGTTTTAATTGGCGCGGATAGGCAGTCTCACCTGAAACCGCCTTAAGAAAGCTTTCGATTGTTTCACTTTCCCCTTCAGGCCATTCACTAAACCAACTCATGAGGGCCGGTCCATAAATGGTCTTCAATTGACTGTAGTGAAGAATACTTAAGTGAAGGGAAGTCACATCACTATAACCGCAAATAATCTTGGGGTTGTTCCTTATAAAGTCAAAATCCAATTAGGGAATCATACTATTTGAATTCATTCCCCCTAATGTCGAAATGAGGCACTTGACCTCGGGGTCTTGATAAAGAGCCATAAATTCCTGGGCACGCACTTTTCCAGACCCTGACCGATAACCTTCACTTGAACGTTTGTGAGTAAGGTCTCCTAAAACAACTTTATAACCGAGCCCTTCAATAACCTTAATCCCTAAAAGAAACTTCTCCTCATTAAAGTCATACGCGGGATGAGAGGGGGTAAAAATCCCAACAGTATCCCCTT
>JAUIBX010000119.1 GCA_030427595.1 Bacteriovoracia bacterium
GACCAGCTAGGAGAGTTGGTTGTTTCTGAAAAAGAAGCGGATAACTATTGCCGTGAGGTCCTTAACCTTATTGAGGGCTTTGGCCTTCACGTAAAAAAGGGAGAAAAGAATAAGGCCGGGATCAATAGGGCCCACGTTAGTATTAAGGTTTCTGCCCTTTGCTCTGACTTTAAACCCCACGCTCCGGAGTATACCTATAAGTTGGTGGCGCCTCGCCTTAAAGAGATTCTCATAAAGGCCAAGGAAAAGGACGTCTTTATCAATATCGATGCTGAACACTATGACTATCGCGATATTGTTTTCCAAGTCTATTCACGTGTTCTCCTTGAAACCGACGAGCTTAAAGACTATCAACAAACAGGTATTGTTCTACAGGCCTATTTAAGGGACGCCTATGAGCACCTCGAAGATATTGTCGAACTGGCCAAGAAACGCGGCCTAAGAATGCCCATTAGAATTGTCAAAGGTGCCTATTGGGATGCCGAAACTGTTGAAGCTGATGCTCACTCCTTTGATGCTCCAGAGTTTCTTAATAAAGAAGAGACAGACCTCAACTTTAGGCAACTTATTGTCAAAATTTTTGAGTTTGACCCCCATGTGCAGCTTTGTATTGCTTCACATAACTTTGCCGATCACTGCTTCTCTGAAGTGTTAAGAGAAAAACGTTTTCCTGACACTCCTGAGATTGAACATCAGTGCCTGCACATGACCTATGAAGCACTTTCCATGGGTCTCGCAAAAATGGGCTGGCCAACAAGAAACTACGTTCCTGTGGGCTCCCTTCTTGTCGGTATGGCCTATCTTGTAAGGCGTATTATGGAAAATAGCTCTCAAGTGGGTGTCCTCACCATAATGCGCTCTCATAATAAGCTTGACCGTCTAGAAAGCCCAATGACTGTACATCTGCGCCAAAAAGAAGAGTGGACTTTAAAGAGGGATACCACTGTTGCCCATATGACCTCAGAGTTTTTTAACATCACGCCTATTCGTCTCTATGTTGAAGACCAATGGAATGTCGTTAATAAAGCTTATGAGAAGTTTGCGGCCAAGCTTAAAGGAAGCGAAGGTGGTGTAGTTTATGAAAATAACTTCCTCACCAATGGAGAGGAACTTACCATTCACTCTAGCTCCAATCCTGATTTGATTGTAGGCCATATTCGTATGGCCAATGGTGAAGACGTAGACCGGGCCGTAGAATTAGTTGAAACCAACTATAATAAAGGTTCATGGTCACGTCAGTTTTGGCTTACAAGAAGTTCTGTTCTTTTAAAGGCCGCCGATCTTATGCTTGCTAAAAGAAATGAGCTTTCTGCTTTAATTTCTTATGAAGCAGGTAAGGCCATCAACGAAGCTTATGCGGACGTTGATGAGGCCATTGATTTTCTTAATTACTATGCTCGCGAAGAAAGAAAGATCACAGTGCACTCTGATCAGATGGTAAGTCGGGGACCAATCGCCGCGATTACTCCTTGGAACTTTCCCATCGCCATTCCAACAGGCATGGTAAGTGGACCCCTTGTTGCGGGAAATACTGTTATTCTAAAATCAGCGGAACAAACTCCACTCGTTGCCCAGGAGATGGTGGATATCCTCCACCAGGCAGGGGTTCCAAAAGATGCCCTTATTCACCTCCCGGGTCTTGGTGAAGTTGTTGGTCAAAAGCTTGTGGAGCACAAGAAGATTGCAGGCTATGTTTTTACAGGCTCAAAAAAGGTTGGTCAGCTCATTGCACATCAAGCAGGTAGGAGATTCTATGAGAATAAGCTTTGGAATATCTGCTTTCCAGTAAAGGCCATTACCGAACTTGGTGGAAAGAATGCTGTGATTGTCACGGCCAATGCCGAACTTGATGAAACCGTCGCCGGAATACTTTATTCTTCATTTGCCCATGCTGGCCAAAAGTGTTCTGCCGCTAGCCGTATCCTCGTTGATAATTCTGTTAAAGATCGTCTCATTGAAAGGTTGAAAGAGGCGGTTGCCGACTTAGAAGTTTCTGAGGCCTATAATTTTAGCTGTAGTGTTAATCCTGTTATCTCAAAGGAAGACCGCGACCGTCTGAGACGTCAGGTTCTTGAGGCCAAAGAAGAGGCCATGCGTGTAGGTGGCCGGGTGATCATTGACCGCTCTCAAGAGGATCTTCCCGGATATTGTGTGGGACCTGCTCTCATTGAAGTGCCAACGACCTTGGCCCATGAAGAGTCGAGCTACGCTCAATCCGAGCTCTTTGGTCCTGTTGTTCACATTATTGGTTTTGAAAACTTGGACGAGGCCCTGAGAATTTTTAATAGCACCAACTATGCTCTCACTGGTGGTATTTTCTCTCAATCCCAAGATGATATCGACTTTCTCAGTGAGAAAATGGAATGTGGAAATCTCTATGTGAACCGATCCATAACCGGGGCAAGAGTGGGGATTGAGCCCTTTGGTGGCTTTAAGCTCTCTGGTACTGGACCTAAGGCAGGTGGTAAGGTCTATGTTCCGGCGTTTCACATCCACCGTCATAGCGTTGATATTGAAACCTTATCAGATGAAAATGGTTTTCATGACCGGATAGATTTGGCCACACGTAGTGGATTGGGACCTGCCATGAGAGTCGAGCGTCTTGAGCAGGCCCTCGAGCTTTTTACTATCAACTTTGAAACTCTTTTTAGAGGAATTCGTGGTCAGGATAAGAGACTTATTCAAAAATTTGCCAAATGGATTAGTCGTAATGCCTTGGAATATATTACCAAAGATCATCAAAACAGAGTGATTCCTGGTCAGTTGAGTTTTTCAAACTTCACCATTCAAGGGGAGCATGCCCTTGCTATAACGGGCACGGCCGTGCCTCATATCTCGACCTTCTTACAGGTGGCCGCTGCCATTCTTATGGGAACTGGAGTGACTGTCGTTTGTCGCAATAAAGCGGCCTATGATTGGTGGCAATCGGCCCTTAACTTTTATCAACAGGCCGGTGTCTCTCGTGAAAATATCTCGGTTTATTTTCCAAGTAATGATTGTTTTAAACAGCTTTTAAGAGAGCCTTATGTGAGCTACTTCATTCTAGATGGGGACTCATCTTGGCTCACACAAACCTTAGAAAAGATCTATCATCAGGAGTACAGTGAAAAACGAGTGAAAAATATTTTCACTCCCTATGACACCTTTAACCCCACTGACTTTAAGAGGTTATGTGGAAATTATGTGTGGGTAAGGGCATTTGCAGTCAATACTATGCGCCACGGTGCTCCTCTTGATCTAGATCTCGATGTTGAGCTGTAATAATTAGGGGACCACTATGAGTCGATTACTTACCCTTGGTGCCGGTAATATGGCACGTGCACTTCTTACTCCTATGCGTTCAGGCCTTGATGAGCTTTTGGCCTATACGCCTTCCCATACTTCTGCAGAAGCTTTGGCAAAGGACCTCAAGGGGCGTGCTCTCACCTTAGAAGAGATGAGAGAAATTGAGCCGCCTGAGTTTCTCTTTCTTAGTTTTAAACCTCAGTTCTTTAAAGATGCTGTAGGGGCCTTTAAGGATTCTGTTGATTGGTCAAAGTGGAGTGAGAAAACAACAGTTGTGAGTTTATTAGCAGGAACTCCGCTAGAAGTTCTCAATAGAGAGTTACCAGGTGAAAAAATTGTCCGGATTATGCCCAATACTCCCTCTATGGTTGGTCAGGGAATCACCCTTGTTTGTGCCAAGGAAAGTATGAAAGGAGGCCATGCTTCCTCCTTGGATCAATTGATCTCACTTCTTAAAGAAGCTGGGGTGGTCTTTAATTGTAGGGACGAAGATCAGTTGGACGCCATTACTGCTGTCACGGGTAGTGGGCCTGCCTATGTTTTTGAGTTTGCCCGAATTCTTCAAGATTTTCTTAAAAATAAAGGGGTATCTGATAAAGATGCCCGTCTTCTATCTGTCTCCCTTCTTCAAGGGGCCAGTGAAATGATGGCCGGGAATAAAGAAGATTTAGTTGAATTAAGAGAAAAAGTGACAAGTAAGAAGGGGGTCACATTGGCCGCCTTAGAATCCCTAAATGAAAGCGGCCTTGAGGTCATCATGAATAAGGCGTTAGAGAATAACATTTCTCGTTCCAAAGAGTTGCGCGCTGAGGCCACTCGCGTAGAATAGATTAATCTTTCTCTTATTAAAGGAGCCTGAAATGGCATTGCTTAACGATGTGGCAGATAAATTGCCTGAGGGTCTTAAACAAACGGCTTTTGTACGTCTCTTTGGTCTAACTAAGGTTCCTCTCATTTGGTTTATCAGACCGAGTGTTATTCAGCTCGATGATCAAATCACCAAAGTTAAAGTTCCTTTTATTAGAAGAAATAAGAACCACCTTGGCTCCATTTATTTTGGAGTTCTCTGTGCTGCTGCGGATATTGCTGGCGGAGTGGCGGCCATGAAACATATTACTGATAGTAAGCAAAAAATAAGTCTATCCTTCAAAGACTTTAAGGCGGAATTTCATAAAAG
Organism: Bacteriovoracia bacterium; assembly: GCA_030427595.1. Taxonomy (GTDB): domain Bacteria; phylum Bdellovibrionota; class Bacteriovoracia; order Bacteriovoracales; family Bacteriovoracaceae. The sequence continues at coordinate 4,463 of JAUIBX010000119.1, forward strand.
AGCAGAGGGTGACACTATCTTTGAAAATGAGCAGGGTGGTGAGATTAAGGAATTTGTGGAAAAAACAATTGCTTCAGGTGAGAGAGAAAATATGACGGTCAAGGTGCAGGCCTTTACTGAACAGATGGGCCGCGAACCGGTGGCCACCTTTGAACTCACCCTATCTCTTAAGAAAAAGGGCTAAGTACGCCAGTGGCCCGTTGGTTTCTAAAGTCTAGAAACCAGCGCTTGTGAGAGTTTCACAAGTCACATTTACAATCTCAAAGCTTCTGTCTTTTCTTAAACTCTGTACCAGAGTAAAGAGACCTTGCTCACAGCCGATTTCGACTTCTTCAAGATTACTTTCGTCGATGCGAACTTCAATGCCGTAAGATTGATCTTCAAGACTTGTGAAGACAATATTACCAGCTTGAAGGCTAAGCTCACCGTAGACCTCAGTGGCCACAGAAGCTTGAGCAGCTTGGGTTAGAGAAAACATTGTAAATAGGAGTGTCAGTGTTAAGTTTTTCATGGGCATATTTGTAATCTTTTCTCTGTGCTAATGCACATTATTAATTAACATGGTAGTTCATTAGCTCAGTTAATACCTTTTGGGGTTTCTCTAGAGGTAAATTATTGAACTATGAGGTAACTCCTTGATTCTTGATAATGTAAATCTTAACCTCTTACGAGTTTTTGAGGCGGTGTGTCGTACGGGGAGTATGACTAAGGCCGCTCATGAGGTTCATCTGACTCAGTCTGGGGTGTCTCAGAATATAAAAAACCTTGAAGAGCTCTTAGGGCTAAGCCTCTTTGATCGGGTGAAAGGTAGACCAATACCTACGCCTAAAGGGAATGAACTCTTCTTAACAGTAAAGCGCCAATTGGGTGAGCTTGAGCACACCCTTGCTCAAATTCTTGAAGAAGATGTGAAGCTAAAAGGGGAGATCTACTTGGGGATTCCTATTGAATATGGAAACTCCTTTATCATGCCCTTAGTGGCCGATTTCTCCCGTTTGCACCCCCAAGTGCAATTTCGTTTCTTTTATGGTCATGCCTCACAAATGAATCATATGCTTTTAAAGGGAGAATTGGATTTTGGTATTGTCGACTCCTTTCACATGGATGATCAAATTGAAACCATTGAAGTGGGCTATGAAATTCACACCCTATGTGCCCATGAGGATTATCTCAAGAAGTTTGGAGTTCCTGGTCTTAATAAAGAGTATCTGAGTAAGCTCGATTATATTGCTTACCTCGATAATGCTCCTGTTCTAACAGAGTGGTTTCTACATCACCTTAAAAAGCTCTGTTTTGAAGGTAGAATCAAGGCGACTCTGATGGACGTTCAAGGAGTGGGCCAGCTTATCGTCAATGGTTTTGGCGCAGGGATTCTCCCTCGTCACGTGGCCATGAAGTATCTGGAGTCCGGTCATCGCATCACTATTTTTCAAGAGGAGGGAAGACCTCTTTTAAACCCTTTGAGTTTGGCGACCCTTAAAGGAAGAACTCTCAGTGTTCAGGTGAATGCCTTCATTGAACACTTAAGAGAAAATTTACAAAGTTTTCAAGGCTAGGCCGGATTGGGGGAATCTATGTAGATAGTTTCCACCTGATACTTTTCTTCAAGAGTTCTTTGAAGAGATTGCACTCCAAATTGCTCAGTAGCATGGTGGCCACCGGCAAACATATGGATGCCTGCCTCTTGCGCCTCATGCCAGTCATGCTCAGAAATTTCCCCAGTCAGGTAAGCATCAACTTCTTCATGTAGGCAATGGACCCAATCTCCATTAGCACCGCCGGTAATAATGCCTATACTATTGATTACTTGGTTGGGGTTAGGTGAGGAGAGAATAACTTGGTGATTGAGGTGATCTTCTAGTCCAGACTTGAGATCAATGGCCTTAATGGGTTTGGGAAAAACTCCACATAGCCCAGTGGGTGAGCCCTTGTGATCCCCAAAAGGGCGTCTTTCAATGAGATTTAATTTATCTGCAATGGCGGCAGCGTTTCCGTCTTGAGGATGGGCATCGAGGGGTAGATGATAGCCATAGAGATTGATGTCATTTTGAATGAGAGGTTTAACTCTCTTCGCAAAGGGACCTGTGATCGCCCGTGGCCCATGAAAGACCCAAAAAAGGCCATGGTGGACAATTAGTGCATCGGCCTTTTGCCTAACCGCTTCCTCTACGGATGCTTTAGTCGCACTGACAGCAAAGGCGATCTTCTGAATAGCGTCTTTGCCCTCGATTTGAAGACCGTTAGGACCATAGTCCTTAAAATTCTCAATTTGCAGGTGGTTATTTAAGAACTGGGTGAGTTCGTCTCTTTTTACAGTTTTAACAGAATTGGCCATCACATACCCTTTGTTACTTCATCTTATTTGAGTAAGAGACAAGGGCCTGGCCTACCTTTGTGATAAGGACTAAGAACTAATTTTAGTCCTGAAAGAGGGGAGTCGTTTGCTCTTCTTCATAAGAGTAAAGCTCACTTTTCGCCAAGGTTTCCTTAAGTCTCTGTACAGTATGATGCAACTCTTCGTTAAAAGGAGCAAGGGTTAACGCCATAGAAAACTCTTTAAGGGCCTTTTTAAATTCCCTCTTATTCATGTAGGCCCGGCCTGCATTGATATAGGGGTATTCTCGGTTTTGATAATTACGGGAGTTCTTTGCTAACTCAAACCACTTGAGGCTTTCATTGACTTCACCTTCGGCCAAGAGATAGCTGCCTAGATCATTGTAGGGGGCACCGTAGGCAGGATCAGTTTGAATGGCCTTTAAACAAAATTTCTTCGCCTTTTCAAATTGGCCATCTAAAGAGTAGGTCCAGCCAATAAGATTATAGGCCTCGGCCGTCTCTTGAAAATTAAGGGCACGTAAGAAACTCTCACGGGCCAGGTCATGTTCTTTCTTATTCACCCACACATGACCTTTTTGAATGAGCTCATCATATTTCTTTTCTCTCTGGTTGGTAAGAGAACGTATAGGAGCTTGGCGGTCTTCTTTGAGGTTAAATATGGTTTCACTGTCTACGCGATAAGCGGGAATACCTTCATCCGTGGCCATAGTGTCCATAAGGCATACACGTGGCAGATCCACTTGAAGGTTGGTTTGGTCTTTAACAATAATGTGAAGTCTTCTTGCATGAAGAAAAAGAAAATTAAGAGTCAGGCTCATTAATGTTGGGAATTTCTCTTCTTCTATAACCTGAAGAGAGAGAAGACCTTCAATGGTCTTAAAATAGATTCTTGTCTTATCTTTAACTTCAAAGAGGCTTAGGGTTTCAATGGTCTGATACTCTTCATTAATATCATCTTGATTGAGAAAGTGGCGTTTAAGATGAAGCTTCGCTTGATGGTGAAAGCTTGCGGCCCAAGAGCGTACCGCAGTCGTTGAAGAGACCTCACTTAACTCAAGCAGAGCATAGAAGAGTCTTTGGTAATAACTTTGGCACGTGTGCAGTTCACTAAGTGCCAGGTGGGTTAAACCTTCATTGGTCATAGGCTGAAAATCCATTTTGTCGTCCCTGATAAAATGTTAGCTGATTGGTGAATTTGTCGTCAAAAGCTAGCCCTTCATGGCCCATAGCAGGAGGGCCGCCACAATGAGACCTTGATAGGCCCGCCAGATGAGTTTGATCTCATCCTTTTGAGTGGCTACTTTTGTTGTAATTTTAGGGGTTTGGCCCCCTCTTGTGACTTTTCCTTCTGACTTCCAGTGATACTTCATGACCTCTCCTCCTAATATTGGTCTTGCTTACCAATTATAGAAGCAAGTTCAATGCCACTATTCAAAACGTAAAATCAAATACTTACATTTGTAATGGTAAGGATTTATTGGCCCCATGGAGCCTAATAACCACTGGTGTGACTAAAGAGGTGTCGGAAAATTAGAGGGTTATTGAAAAGATTTCATAAGAGCCCATTACGGCGCCAATAATCGCTAAAATAAGAACGATTTAAAAAGACCTAATACAGAAAACCAACTCTAATGATGGTGCGTTTTATGAGTAAACCCAACTTAAAAAAAGTCATAACTTTTACAACTCTACTTCTTTCTTTAAGCCCAAGCTTTGGCGCGGAGGTCGATAGCTTTACCAAGAGGTCCCAACCTCTAGCTGACTCTTTAGAACAGCTCAATAAGAAATCTAATGAATACTTTCGCCAAGCAATTGATGAGGCCAATGAAAAGAAAGACTCTTGTCATGAAAAAACTCTTTATAAGAGCATGAGGAAATACTTTAACAATCAATACCGCGGAGATCTCGGAAAGTATATTGTTGAAGCTAAGGACTTTGATTCTAGCATTGTCACTGTAGAAGAAAGTATTTATCAAGACTTCAAGTGGTATCAATCCTTTGTTCAGGGCTTCTGGGCACGCCGTTTTAAAGATCCAACCGCGGCCAATATTAATGTTGGTGGTGTGCTCGTTGGTACGGATAAGTTTGAGCACTTTATGGGTTCTGGTTATCTCTACTATCGTAAGAATTATATTAAAGGCGAGGGCGTGCGCGCGGCGATGGAAATTGGTTATTCTGCCGAAACTGGTTTTATGGGCGCCATCACAACAGGTGTTAAGGCCTATGGTGACCTAGCGGCAAACTTCAATGGTATGCGCTTTTGGAATCATGTCCTTCAAAAGTATGACGATATATTGGGAACACAATATAATATAGGACCCTATGTTGAGTGTAAGAATAATGAGTGGGTCATGGTCAAAGAAATGAACTGGGCCGATTATGTGGATTACTCATTTGATGAGGGCCTCAACTGTTCTGCCTTTCCCTCACAGAAAATGTTGGACCTTGTCCAGGGTCGTATTGATGCTGTCGCAGAAAAGAATGGCGTGAGTATGACTTGTCCTGTTGAGCCTCAAAAAATCAACACTCTTCTTCCCAAGTATGGAATCTTTGCAAAAGACCTTATCAATGAAAAGGGCTTCTATGCCATTAAGGATAGGGAAGAAGACTAAAAAAAGACCAAGAATTCATCTTGATCTTATACTTTCATAAATGTTTTAAATGACTATTGACCTCTCTCTGCTTCGTACTTGAGCAGGCGATCCTTTGATTGAACCACATTGTAGCGGTTTGAGATCATTTGAAAGAGGCTGCCTTTCTTTGAACCAAGTTGAGCAGGGCCTCTGAAGTTCAATGTCTTATTTCCACCGCCCTTATTCTTGCCAAGGAGTTTAGAGAAAGGGTTGTTTGCTTTTTTCTTTTTAGCAACACCAACTCTTCCGCGGCCACCAACGGTGGCCAGGCCATTGCCCTTTGTTTTGATATTGATATCTTTTTTGCCAGAAGGTTGCTTCTTTTGGGCCGGAGCACGAGCAGGTCCACCACCTAGGCCGCCACCGCCTCCGCCGGCACCACCACCGCCAGCTCCACCAGCTGCGGCGAGCTCGCCGGCCTTGATACTACCAGCTCGCGCCTTACTATCGGCGAAGTCACTATTTTGTTGGTTAGGTGCTCGGACCACACCAAACTCATCGGGAATGAGATCACGATCAGGTCCTGAGGCGCCATTAACATTGGTTTCATCATCATCGAGAGTTCCTCGCTGACCAGTTGTCCCGAGATTAGCTGATCCACCTATGGTTGCACTAAAGCCTTGGTCTCGAAAGCCTTGAAAGCCAGCACCGTTGGGGGCCACACAACCTTCGGCATTGGGATCTACTAAACATTCACTGGCCGTCGCTTCCGGAGCCTCGGCAACAGGAAATTCTGGTGGTTCAAATTCTTCAATACTATTCATGGCATCATCAACCATATTGGCCTGATCATGAAGAAGGGCACCCTTGGCCCCATTGGCCAGGGCTTCAAGGCCTGCTTTAATGGCGATTCCTTTTACGCGGTCAAAGACCTCTTGGTTTTGACTCATAAAAATATAGTTACGACCATTTTCGGTATGGATGGCCATGCGGCAGACTTGCTCTGGTCCATTGGGAGCATTGATTGTTCCATCAATACTAACAGCTCCGAATTGTGAAAGTTCAGCAGACAGTTGAT
>JAUIBX010000120.1 GCA_030427595.1 Bacteriovoracia bacterium
TAGTGCCAGTATCTGGAACAGCTAAACGATTAGCCACCAGATTGTGTTAGTGCGCGGAAGCCATAACATCATACAAAACGTAACGCCGAGTTTTTTAATCTACGTAATCTCCCATTAAGAGAATACTTTTTAATGGGAAACCTGCGCTAGCGATATCATTGCGTCATTTAATTTATTCTGTTGTATCGTGGTCAATAATCTGTAGCGCTCCAGACGGACAGGCGGCCACTGTTTGACGGATTTCAGTTTCACTTGCACCTTTCTGGTCAATAACAAATTGTTCATCAACAATCTTGAATACAGCAGGGAGACTATTGACACAGACTCCAGCGTGAATGCAGGTCTTGGCATCATATGTCACTTTCATGTTTTTTTCCTCGAGAAATCTTGAAACATTGGATAAGACAGTCTGTATATCGCATAAGTTTCCTGCGCCAACAGCTCGCAGCCGTATCAAACTGAGTTACGTTCTCATATCAAGCGCCCGGTACGACAAGTTCGAAGCGCGCCCGCTCACCTACTCACTTAGCCTGCCCATTACTGCAAGAAGCCGCTGCCGGCGCCAGATTAAGACTGACAAAGGAACCAAGGTGCACAACAAAGACATCTTTATTATGCCGAATTTTTTTCGAATAATTCTTTAAGAAGCGGAATATGGGAATGCGCGATATCTTTAACAGATGTTACCAAAGTTATCGGCTTACCCGAAGTGCAAGCTGCTTGGACCGCATCTTCCTTTTGCTCTAATTCCTCACGGTATTTTATTTTAAATTCAGAAAATCGTTTTTCCTTTTCCTCATGAAACTTTCTTATATAGGCGACGGCCCCTTCAATAGGACTTGGCAGTTCTTGGGCCCCTAATGAACAAATAAAAATACGTTGAGACTTTTTAAATAAGTGAGCATTTACATAACTTAAAGTTAGACCAAAGCCCCCACGACTAAAGTTACGACATTGCAGATCAACCTGTTGGTGACCTTGACCTCTATTAAACTTACGCAGACCCACGGCCAAGTCTTCTTTAGGGGCGTAGCGAGGATTGGCCCTGAGTTCAGGAAAGTACGCCACTTTAGGAATAGGCACATAAATCATGTCACCGTTAGCAAAGAAGGTACCTGCTTCGGCCTTAAAAAGCATCGACTGACCTTCTCCCTTGAAATAAAGCATATCTGTAGGATCGAGGAGATCTGTATTGAGGCAATGATTGGGTCCATTGGATGTTGATAACTCCTGGCTTAATTCAAAGGCCACCATACGGTTTTCAACGATGACATTCTTAAGCCTGACCGAGAAAACATGACGGCCATGACTGAGGTTCTGCCAAAGAACCCCATGACCCTCTTTCATCGAGTAGCGCACAAGATTGGCCATAATTTCAGAGGATTTCTTGGTGATCCTTAAATCATCTCTATTCATAGAAAATTCCTTGGAAATACCTAAATAAATTATAGAAGAAGACCTCTTAAATTGGGTATCAGGCAAAATTTTCTAATCCCCCTTCACTTCACCATTTTATGAGGGTTTAGGACCTAAAAACCGATAAGACACATGTGAATTTTCATTTAAAAAGCTTTACTTTAATTTTTGCCCTCACCCTAGCTAGCCTTAACCTCAAGGCCCAGTCCTGTGCGGACAATGAATGGTTAAACCTCATTGATCAACCTGACAAAGAGAAACTCCTTCTTTTGCAAACTCAAGTGACCGCCCTTAAGTTGGCCTCCCTCATTGATGTTTATCAAAACTCTAAAAGTAACGAAGAAAGAGAAAAGGCCCTCGACTTTATTTCTCAAATGGGAAGCCCACTGGGTGACAACCATCCTTTCACCAAGGTCTTTGAGAAAAATCACCAAACTGAAAGACTCCTCGCCCTAGTTGAAGAGGCCCAAAGAGCGATGGCAAGTGGAAGTTTAACTATCGGTTATGAGCAAATGCCCGCACTTTTAATGGCCTATGAGATCAGTACAGGAAAGGGCACATTTAACAAAAAGGACTTTGCGGTTGCCACATTTTGGGAAGAGAATAATCCCAATCAAAACCTCGTAAACCCCATTTTAGAGCAACTCATATCCATTTATCATAATTTGTCCCGTCAAGAACGCGAGGCCATTTACAGTGATATCAGACCAGAACTTGAAGATCGTTGGCAACAAATGACCCATAGTGCGCAGTCTTTAGGTTGTGAAATTGTGGATATAAACTTCTTTAACCGTTGTCACAATCAGGCGGCCCTGGTGCTCTCTGAACTTGCCGTCCCCTTTGAAGAGCTCTCTTCTCAAGTGACCAAAGTTCTAGGCCATGACCTTACCCGCCAACTTCAAAACTTCAGTCGTGGAAATATTGACTGGCAACTACACCCTCCGCCAGAGGAAGTTGTCACGCTCCCTGGAGAAGTCCAAAAAACCTTTGATGGTCAAATCTATACAGAGTACCGCCACCAAAGGGCCTGGTACGAAGAAATTCAGGCTCAGGATAATCTAGACTTTCTTCAAACCTTTCAAAAGCTAAAGGGTGAAGGTCACTACTTAGTTTTAGATAAATCAAAAAGAAGAGTTTTCCTCTATGAAGCACAAGGCGCTCTTAAAGGAAGTATTGAAGTTGGCCTTGAAATTACCTTAGACCCCGAAGAAAACGTACAAGACGACCAACGGGCCGACTCCTCCATGGGTGAGCAAAGAGGAGCAGGTGCAGGTATTTATAACCTCACAGAGGCCAATGGTGAACTTCTTACCTTAAAAGACCAAAGAGGCCGCCAACAGCTTCTCTCTACCGAAAAAAATGGCATTGATTGCTCCTCTGGTGCTTGTACTCAAATGGTCGCAGGCCTTGATGCTCTTTTAGATCGCCACAATACTGAACTTCCTCTTCCCTTTTATATTCTGCCCATAAGTGATGACTTTGAGTTTGTGATTAAAAATGATGAATTGGCCTTTACCACCTATGAAAGAATGTCTGGTTACCATCGCTTTAATTTTACCCCTCGCCAAAATGAGGCCTTTCCCACGCGCTTTGAAGTAACGGACCCCGAATATGATACTCCCTTTAGCCGTGCCTTCCTCAAGGCCTTAGAAGATGAGAAGGCCAAGTTGATGGAAGTTTATAATCTAGATAATGACGAATTTAATGAGCTTGCCCTTCTTGCTTTTGGCATCCTAGGTCAAGAATCCCAGTTTGGATCTCATTGGCGTTATAAGGTAAAGGAAACCTTTCCCGGCGGTGTTGCCTACCTCAAAAACTACAAGAGAATATTTGGTGATTTCAAAGAGGATCGCGAAGAGTCTGGTTTTTGGGGAGCTGTTGGCGATCTTTTGAGTGACTCTTGGAGTAATGAGATCGATTTTATTACTGGAGATATTTCTCTGGATCAAAATAGCCGTGGCCCCACCCAAATAAAAAGAGTACCTGCCCTCATTAAGGAACATTACGGCATTACTAAAGAGCAGTTGGAAGAACCAAGAAACGCGGCCATTGCCACTGTTGGCTTTTTGGCCCAGAGCTTAGAAGAGCTTAAGGCCAAGGAAAAGTTTCACCCGGCCATCAATGGAAAGAACCGCTTTGACTACCTCCATTATATTTATATGGGCAAGTCGAGTGAGATCATCAATGGCACGGCCACGCCTGAGAAAAACATCTATTATCGCAATGTTAGGTCTTTTAGTAGCTCATTAAAAGTTTGGCAGAATTTGACCAAAGCCTCCTGAGATTATAAGGGAAGACTCCTTAAAAAATTGCTACCTAACGGAGTCTCTTAATGAAAGTGAAGACGAAAGCCCACTTAAGCCTTATCGCTTTTTTATTTACACTTCTTTCTTTTAATTCATTGGCCCAATACGCCAATGAGTCTGAACTTGGCATTGTTGTTACTGGTGGTAACACTGAACTTGAAGTTTATAACGCCAAAACTAAGAACACTTACACCGCAGATAAAAATACTTTTACTCTCGGCGGACACTATATGTACGGAACAAGTTTCAACGAAGAAAACTCCAGAAACTGGGACGTCAACGCTAAGGTTGACCATGGCTTTAGTAAGAAGATTGGTATCTTCCTTGGTACCGTCTATGAAGGTGATGAGTTTGCAGGAATTGATAATCGTCTAAACGGTGACCTCGGTGCTAGCTATAAGATATATAAGAGCGATAATGGCCAGGCGATTGGTGAAGCCGGTTATCGTTACCGTCGTGAGGAAAACTTAGCGGGAACAGTACTTAATCAACACCAAGGGCGAATTTATCTCGAAGGAAAGAGAACCCCTTCAAAAGATATTACCCTCAAGTTCTGGACAGAGTATCTTCCTAACTTTACTGATAGCGAAGACTGGCAACTCAATTTTGAGCCAAGTTTTCAATACAATTTTCACTCAAACCTTGCACTAAAATGGGGCTACCTTGGCCGTTATGATAATTTACCTGTGCCAGGAAATAAGAAGTTTGACTTCACTTATATGACGTCACTTATTGCTAATTTCTAAATCTTTTCTTAATTGACCTGATAAGCTCTTAGGAACTTGAGATACCCACCCCTCTTTTCCTAAGAGCATAATTCCTATTAAGCGCCCCTTAAAGACCCCAATATAGTAGCCGTAATTCAGTCCTTCGCAATCTAGATCTTCCACCTCACTTCTTTTAAGGAGAGAAAGGGCCTGTGCCTCACTCACCTCAATAACTCTTTTGTTAATGTGAGAAGAAAAGAGTTGAAAGAAGGCATAGGTAATTTTGTAGGGAAATTTTTTACCGCTAAAAAGCCTCAGTCCCAGCCCTTCAGGAAAACTATCTGGAGATCCTTGGACCTGATGCCACAACTTAAGATGGTCATGGGGAACAACCCAAACCCCTTCTTTCTTTTTTAGAAGTGAATAGTTGTGCCAAACGCTAGGATCAACTCCATAACATTCTTTACAATAATGAATGATTTTCTCACATTCTTCAGTGCTTAATAAGCTTGGCCACATAAAAACCTATCGAGTCTACTTGGTGGGGAAAAATCCTCACACTATTTCTAAGCTGTTCACTAAAGTGATGACCTGCATACTCACAAAGTCCACGACTCTGCTGGATCTCCCTATCAAAATTGAGAGGAACAACTTCCAGGTCGGTATACTTGTCCAATAAGTATTGCACCATCATCTCATTTTCCTGAGGGTCATAAGTACAAGTTGAATAAACCAGACGCCCCCCTTTTTTAAGAAGGTGATAGGCCTTATCAAGCAACTCTCTTTGTTCTTGGTGGAGAGATTGGCGAAACTTGGGATTGTATTCTAAATAATTCGTTTTTCGCCTCTTAGCTCCAGTCAGAACATCGCTTCTGAATGTCCCCTCACTAGAACAAGGACCATCAAGGAGAATGGCATCGAAACTCTGCTCCTTTAGGTCCAAATCCTGTCCTTTGCAATCCATAATAGAACAATTCAAAACTCCCATACGCGAAAGATTGGCCTTTAATACCCTTCGTCTCATAAGGTCTGGCTCACTTGCAACGAGAAGCCCTTTATTTTCCATCAGCTCCGCCAAATGGGTGGTTTTTCCACCGGGGGCCGCACACATATCTAAAACTGTCTCGTTTACTCCAGGCCTTAAGGCCAATGCGGGTAATAAGCTACTCAAGGCCTGCATATAATAAAGGCCTAAGTGGTGATCGAGATCTCCCCCCCAAAACTTTCTTTCACCCTGCACATGATAGAAGGGCAAACCTTTAAGAGGGACTTTATAGTCTTTATCTAGGTCCTCAAGCTTCTCTTTTAAAGAGTAAGGCAGACAGTGAAGAGAGTTTTCCCTAAGACCAATGGGAAAGGGTCTTTCTAAGGCCATTAAGAATTCGTCAAAATTGGGAATAAATTCTTGATAGCGTTCACTAAAGAGAGACCATTTTTCAAAGAGTGGATTTGAAGTTGTGGTCATTTTTAAAAGAAGCGAAAGTCTAGTGCAAAGAGGATTTGATTAGTGGTTCGTGTGTTACTTTCAGATAAAGTATAGGCCGTTTCCGTACTAGCACCAGAGGACTTAACCCCCACTTCACTTTGAGAAAGGGTTCGACGACTAAATCGCGCGCCAATAGAAACTCTTCTCCCTAAGGGGTAAGTATAACCAAGGTTAATTTCATAACCACTAGAATCGCGATATTCATATTCAGTCGTAGCTCCCCCACTTGTTTCTTCACGAGACTCTCGTGCACCAATATAATAGAAGAAGTCTAAACTCCAACGACCAAAACCAAAGCCAATTCCAGGACCATGAAAAATAATAGTGCTACTATTCTCAGTTGTTGTACCAGATGTGGTTTCTTCTCTACTAATACTCATAGAACCAAAAGCGTAGCCAAATTTAAAACCACCTGGCATGCGATTAAAAGCATCTATCCTGTAAGTCATTGTGCTCTCAGTTGTTTCCGTTCCCGTCAGAGTTCCCCCGCCTGAGCTGGTGCCGGTTCCGGTATTGCTGGAGCTTGGATCGTAAAAGAGACTGGTTCTTAGCTGAAGATCAGCTAGGACTTGGGGGCTTAAAATCAATAAAATAAGTAAGATAAAGCTTTTCACCCCCCTATTGTATCCTAAAATCAAAGGGAATCTAGGGTGCAGGGATTATCTGACCCCCTTAACCTCACCTCACTAAAAGCCGATAAATAACCATGTTTCCGAGTAAAAAACTCTCCAATATACTCACATCTATCTTGCTCATGCTCGGACTCATGATGACCATAACTTCATGCCAAAACTGGGTACCTCAACAGCTTACCTCAACCTTCGGTGCTAGAACTCCTAACTCAACCCAAGATCAAAGTGATACTCGACTCTATCTTATTTTAGATATTGACTGGACCTTGGTCAGCCCCCTAGAAAATCATCAGGTTTCAGACTTTATCGGGGATCAACGCCTCCTTAAAGTTGGTAAAGAACACTATCTCCTCAAAGAGGGAGCAAGAGAGCTTTTAGAGATGACCTTTTCTCACCCTGAAATTGAAGTCAGCTTCTTTTCCGGAGGAACGAAGAAGAGAAACTTAGAACTCCTTAAAGAAATTACTCTTGAAGATGGAAAGAGCGCTCTTGATAAAAGCTACAAAGTGCTTTCAAAAGAGGACCTTACCGTCATTTCAAAAGACGAAAGCTTACGCTTTAGCGAGAGGTTTAAAAAGGATATTTCTAAGGTTCACCCCGACCTTAAAAAGGTTCTCCTCGTTGAAGACTTGGCCCACTTTGCCTTAGGTGATGGTGTTAATCAAACCCTGTGGCTAGGTAAAACTTTTTATCCCCCTCTTCCCTACATGAGCTATCAAGACTCTTATCAAAAGTGGCAGGACCTTGGTGTGGACACTCGTTACTTGGCCCCTAGCAAGGAGGCCGACTGGTGGGCAAGAAGAAAGCTCTTCGTTTTACAGGCCTTACTAGAAGAAAGTCGTGACCCGCAAGAAATCCTGCGACAGGCAACCCAATTTGATTTTAGTGGCGTGGAACCTCCCATGGCGGTCCATCAAATGCTTGATAGGGCCCCTCTTTATCAGAGGTTTATCGAGCGCATGCCTTGCGCTATTCCACTATAAGAGCCTACTTGAGAAGGTCTTCGTTTACTTCACTTACCTCAATTTGATAGCTATGGTCCTTATACTGACCTGGTACATTCTCCAAATTTGAATCGATAAGTTCCTTAAGCTTTTTAATACTGATGAGGTTGGCATTTTTCTTGGGCCAAAGAGCATAAACATTCATCATAATGGGATTTCCCACATGAAAGGTTTTAAGGTTTTCATTATTATCGAGTGGGTTTTCGGCCATACCCATCACACAACGGCCCCTTTCACAGAGCTTTCTTATGTACTCAATATGATCAGAGAAAATCACTTCCTTAGGTTGGATTTCCTGATTCTTTAAAAAGTTAAGAATACTTTCATTGAGAGTGTTATCCCAAGTAATCTGACCCAAAGGAATATTTCTTAGAATATCTTCCTTATTAAGGAACTGATCATAAAGTTCCTTTGAACAACAAAAAACAAATTCAAAAGAGCCGATTTTTGCGTGATCAATACTCTTACTATTTGGTGGACTTAAAGAGATGCCCCAATCAATGGCGCCCACTTTAATTTGTTCGACCAGTTGATCGTGCTCGTATTGCCTTGCCGTATTGACCGTTCCAAATTGAGTATAAAAGTCCCAATACTGAGAGCAAAATTCCGTTGATATAGACAGAGAAACCGAATCCTCAATGCCAACAGTTACCGAGTAACCACCAACCTCGGTGGTTGAAATATCATCGAGAAGCTTTGAGCCCGCCTCAAAGACATCTCTGCTGTGATTAAAGAGCCTCTCTCCTTCTTTAGTGAGAATGAGGCCGCGGTGAGTTCGGAAAAAGAGTTTATGACCTACCGTTTCTTCGAGTTTTTTAATCTGCTCAGAGGCCGTTGAAGAGGCCACACCTAGGGTCTTAATGCCATCCTTGAGACTTTTGGCCTTGGCAACCTCATAAAAGCAGTAGAGGTGGTTCCAATTGATGTCTTTCAGTTTTTTAAGCATTTCCGAATCCTTTTTTGATACCTAGGGATCACCTTAACACATAGGTATTTTGGAATCCAATGGCCCAAGACATCCTAAACCATTAAAAACTCGTCTAAAAACTCAATAACTGATTTTGTCTAAAGCTTCTCTATAGACAACATATGTTTACATTAATTCGCTTTTTCCGAACAAGCTTTAGTTTGAATTGAGGCCATTTTATTGACCAAGTATGGTTATGCCTAAGTCCGCACATCTCAACCTAACCTTAAATCGGAGTTTTTATGCCAATGGCCCCACGAAATATTTCAATTCAGGATGACCTCCTCATCAAGCCGGCGCAAAGAGAGGATATGGACACTATTGCCAAGTTCATTCGCTCAAGCGCCTCTTGGTATGAAGAGTTCGTCGATGAAAAGGATCTCAAAGAACACTACGTTGACGAAAAATGGAAGGAAGAAAATTTCAAAAAGAGGGATTTCTACATCGGTCATAAAATTGAAAAAAACCAAAGAACTCCTGTTGGCACCATATCATTGCAGCACTTTGGGGAAGTAACCTATCTTGGCTACATCTACCTTCATACTGATCACGTTGGTAATGGTTATGGCCACAAGCTTATGGATCACGCCCGCGAGATTTGTGAAAAACGTGACCAAGAAGCTATGGTTCTAATTGCCCATCCAGAAGCCACTTGGGCAACCAAAGCCTATGAGAAATATGGCTTTAATAAAAAGATAACCAAGAGAAAAGAAATCCTAACCTGGAAAAATGGCCTTCTTGAGGAATATTACGAAGAGGGTTTTCATTTGTATCATTACCCCTTGTCGACTTAAAATAAGCTCATAAGCTTATCAAAAGGGAATTACTTTTTGGAAAAATTATACGCATACTTTCATGTCAATCAACTTGATTTTCATCCCAAATACGAATGGGCCCTTGGCAACCGTATTAAGCACCCGGAAACAACCAAGAGAGCTGAGAATATTTTTAAGAAGCTCAAAGCCGAAAAGTGGATAGAACTTAAAGAGCCCGACAATATTCCTCTTAAGGCGATTCGGGATTCCCACAACTACCAACTGATCACACTCTACAACACGGCCATGGCCTTACCTGAAGGGGAAACCTTCTACCCTTCGGTCTTTCCTCAAAGGAAAGACTCCAAACCTGACCCCACCAATATTTATCACGCAGGTTTTTATTGCTTTGATTCTGGTACTCCCCTTAACAATAAGACCTGGCAAGCTGCTGCCTGGTCTGCGGCAAGCAGTTTTCATGCGGCAAAAGAAGTCCTTAAAAAGGGCTCTGTTACCTACGCTCTTTCAAGACCACCCGGACACCATGCGGCCCGCGATACTTATGGTGGCTATTGCTACTTTAATAATGCTGCCATTGCCGCAAAGGTTTTAAGACCTAAGGGTCGAGTGGCCTTAGTTGATGTGGACTTTCACCATGGAAACGGTACGCAAGGGCTCTTTTATAGGGACGATCAAGTTTTTGTTACCTCCATTCACGGTGACCCGAGAGAATACTTCCCCTACTTTTGCGGTTTTCCCTCCGAGCAAGGCTCTGGTGATGGCCTAGGTTACAACCTTAATGTGATTTTACCTACAGGAACCAAGTGGCGTAATTACAAGAAGACCCTCAAAGAAACTGTTATTCCTGCAATCAAAAGATTTGAGCCGGATTACTTAGTTTTATCTGCAGGATTTGATACCTACCATAAAGACCCTATAGGTCGCTTTGCTCTTGAAACGAAAGACTACGAACTCATGGCCAAAGAGTTCTCCGCTCTTGGACTGCCCACAGTTATTTGCCAAGAAGGTGGCTATTACACTCCTGACCTTGGCGCCAATGTGGTCAGTTTTCTCAAGGGCTTTAAAGGAAGAATTAAGTGAATGTTTCATTTTTCATCTACCTAGGCATTGTTACAGGAACCATGCTCTTTTTATGGGTT
>JAUIBX010000121.1 GCA_030427595.1 Bacteriovoracia bacterium
TTTTTCTTGAACGCTAATAAGGTTGTCCTTACTCACCCCAAAGAGCTGAGCCTGGGCAGAAAAAGAAACTAGAGTGAAGAAAAGTAGTGCATACGTTTTCATGGGCCCTCCTCGTGTTAAGGCCGTGTGGATTTTGAAGTGGCGGCATTAAACACAATTTCTAGGTGGGATGCGAGGATTTTGAAAAGCTTACCTAGTGGGGACTTTTTACAAAATTACTTTATAAAAATGAAAAACCCCTTATACTCGCCGCGTCACTACGGTTTTCACAGAATAGATTATTGGAGTTCACATGAAAAAGCCCACTTCCCCCAAAAAGCTTTGTCTTGTCCTAGGCTTAATCCTACTTTCCATTGCCTCTCAGGCCAATTGCGACAAGCTTCTCGCTTCTGCTCGCCAAAATGGTAGCTCAACCCTGATCATTGCCTTTGATGGTCTTGGAACGGCCGAAATGGGTATGGGGGTGTTGCAAAGACGCTTGGTGGATAAGGTTAAAGAGCGCTGTGGAGCCAATAAAATCGCCTCACAGGACTTCTACTATAGTAAAAGAGGTGCTCAAAAGGCCGTCAATTGTGCACTTGCCTTTCACAAAGAGTTTGGTTCTTCCTTAAGCCTTCACGTGGTAGGCCACAGCTTTGGCGCTGGAAAAGGTGTTTTTAACTTCATTAAGGCCGCCAAGAACACTACTCCCCTTGTTATCGAAAATGCCATCACCTTTGATCCTCGCGGGTATTCCTACCGCTACAGTGCTCCTTCAAAGAAGAAGGTGGAAAATTTCGTCAATATTTACCAAAAGATCCCCCTAGCAGGGCGACCTGTAAAAGGTGCTGATTTTGAAAGAGTGGTAACGGGTAAGGCCAGCCATGTGGGTCTAACTAGGGTTTTTTCCGATATGGCCTTGGCCAATAGCATCGGCGGACTGAGCTGCGCTCATCCTTAATATTCAATAAAATTTTGGCTTAAAAAAGAAAGGGTCTTGGCATCCGACCAAGACCCCCCCACAACAACAGGAACACTTCATTACAACAGGAGTAGTTAGGACAACTACAATCCACTTGCGATGAGTAGTAAGGTCTTTTTAGGACACCTAAAAAATTGTGACAACAGCCGTCCAGAGACCTTGTAAAATTTGCTCACTCATTTGTGAAAGTGCTTAAGTTTCAGACAGTTTGGAAGACTTTTTTTTCTGCCTCGCCCAGGTGGACGAGTAGTTTTGATAAGGATGGGGGGCCAAGAATTCTATTGCTAATGGAGAGGGACCATTGGCCTTTCTTTCATGCTCTCTTTCATGCTCTCTTTCATCCTCTCTAACGTCCTGCAAGAGGCGCTCTCTTTGCTTGAGGACTCTGTCCGTATCCACAGCCCGCGGGCAAACATAGAGACCACTTAAGGCCCCTAAGACCTCATTGGCATTCTTCCATTTATGAAGGCTTAGAAAAGTATCCTCCCCCATAAGGAGCCATCTTTCCTCAGCATAAACCTGAGGCAGCCATTGAATGGTTGGATTAGAAGACTCCCCTGCCAAAAAGCCAAGGTAGAGATAAATATTCAGATCTCTCCTCTTACTTTGGACCTTTTGCAGGCCCTGCCAAATTTCTTGAACCTCGGCCCATAGGCCAACCTCTCGCACTTCTTTCCATGGATTAAAATCAGGCAGGACGATAACGGACTTGCCCTGAGGTAAATTGAGAAGACAGGCTTCATGACCCTTATGCCACGGGGAAAAAGAGCCCGGAAAGAGCACAACAGATGGTACTTGAGGCATCTTCAAGAGCTCAAGGTCTAAGAATCCCGCACTTTTAGGACTAACTTGTGAGCGAAAGAGGCTTTGATATTGGCGGCATAGCTCAAAGAGTTCTTGGGCCTCTTCTTCATTGAGGTCCAAGTTAGGACTTAAGAGGAGCTCTTTGCCTTCTCTCTTTTGAAATAGGGTGTTTTCTTGCCATACGATAGTCACACTGTGCTTATAACATGACTTTTGGCCACTGGCCCCCTTCTCAGGTATTCTATCCTCTATGAAATTTGAACTGGAAATGGATGAGTGGATTATTGTGCTGGAGTTGGAATCGACCCCAAACTATCGGCCGGATAATAAATTCGTTCAAACCTCAAGCGCTGACCTCCAAAGTTGGCGCGAAGGCAGTCTTGGCTTTTATTCACTCTTTATCAGTTCGGCCAAGAAGACTGACCCTGAAACCATCATGATCCACTATGCCCCAGGTGTTCTTCTGCCCCACGATCCTGATGAGATCAGTCAGGACCTTGAAATTATCCTAGACGACGAGGGACTGCTGGAACACGTTCTTAACCATTGGAAATTAGAAGAGAATGAAAATGGTCCAATTTGGAGACAGTCCTAACATTTTTACAATTTCCATTAATTCCCACGCCAAACTCCCTTAAGATGACCCCATGAACCCTAGAACAAACTCGTTTGGCAAAGGCCAGCGTACACCACTCATTCGTCCCCTCTTTATTGCCCTAGTGCTTTTGGGCACCCTTATTAGCATTCAAGGCTCTTTCGCCCAAGGGGTGACCTTTAGCTACGAGAAAATGAATGAGCATATCCTCTCTCTCAGAGAATTAAGACAAGATGGCGACAAAAGTACGGAGAAGCACCTAGAGAATCTCAGGGCCATTGAAAATTACGGTCAAAGTTTAGGACATTACCTCTTAGATGCCTTCTCACGAGATGAGTTGCAGCCTTATACCCTCAATCTCATGCAGGAATATTTCCTCAGTCAGATTGTTGTTCACAATGGTATTCATGACCTTACTGAAGACGTGGTTACCCATGAAATCTTAAAGGCCCTCCAAATTGAATCCTTTAGGAAAATTCACGACCTCTTCTTTCATAAGAAAAGTTTAAGAACCCTTATCAAAGACCAATTTGAACTGCCTTCTCTAGGACTTAAAAGCTGGCATACTCTAAAAGAGAAGACCCTCAATAGACGCTACATCAGAAAAAGAGAACAGTTTCTAAAGAATAACCTCTTTCCTGTAAGATCAACTGAATCAATGACAGACCTGTGGTCAACGAGCTGGGCCGCAAGTGGTCTCTACCACGCCATGGAAAAAGGAGAATCTTGGGACAAGCTTACGGATACTGATCTTTTCTGGCGTGAATTTGGCGATGGTGTTCTTGCTGGTTTTGGCAAAGTCACAACCGGTGCTTCTGCGGCCTTTGGTGCCGTGGCCGGAAATATCGCTTGGCGCGAGGGTTACCTCAAAAATAATCAACAGCTTCTTAATAAGCTCGAATCTGAGCTTAAGCCCTTTGACCTCCTGATGGAAAAGAAGGCCTATAAGTTTACCGACATCACTATCCCAGGCCACTGGGGTCACGTAGGTGTTTACATGGGCTCAGAATCTCAACTGAAAGACTTAGGACTATGGGACCTAGAAGAGATGGCCCCCTTTCGTGCCCAAATTTCTCGCGGCAAGAGAATTTTTCAAGTCCGTCGCTGGGGTCTTGTCTTTGATAGTCTAGAAGACTTTATCAACCTCGATGAAATGGCGATTTTAAGAGTTGAAGACTTCACCAAGAGATCTACGCGCGATCTATCGATGACTCTAAAGTATCTTGGCGATCAAATGGAAAAGGAATATGACTTTAGCTTTGATGCCATGACAGGAGAAACGATCACCTGTACCGAAATCATTGCTTTTAGTTATGGACCTATTAAGTGGCCCATGGAAAGGCTTTTAGGTCGCCTTACAATCTCTCCCAACAATCTCGCTGAACTTGCCTTCTATACAGGAACCCCTCTTAAGGTTCTCTCTTACATCACCGGTGATGAAAAAGGAGCTCACTACCACGGTGCCCGCGCCTTTGGTCGCACACTGGACTATTACTTAAGAGGTGATGTCTACAAGAAGCACTCCCTTGAGTGTGAACGAGAAATGATCCGCTCACGCAGAAATGGCACCCGTTTCAGATACTCCTGCGACGATATTTTCACGGAAAGGCTTTACTAAAAATTTTAACAAAGTACAGGGCGATAGGATGAGCGCACATGCTGGTGACTGAGTTCGGCGAGAATGCCGTGGTCTTGTTCTTGACCGACTTTGAGCGACTCGCCCACCGTAAGTTCCACTTCAATTCTTTGAATATTGAAGATGCCCCACAGGTGATCAAGAAAGGTCATATCACCATACCAAAAAACTTTGTCACGATTCTTTAACGTCACGGGCTCTCCATCGAGAAAACGGTAATTGATCGTTAAGGGTTTAACATTGATTTTGGCATCACAAGCGGCCCTAAAAAGAGGTCGTCTAAAGCGGATGACATCTTCACCATTCGTTGAAGTGGCCTCAGGAAAGATCACCACATCAAGACCTGACTTTAAAGCGTCAGTAATTTCCCTCACCTCAAGGCCAAGGTTCTTCTTATTTCTCCGCTCCACAAAGACACAACCGGCCAGCTTACAAATATGACCTAGGAAAGGCGTGTCCCTCATCTCAACAGAGGTCACAAAGCAGGAGGGATAGTAGGCACAAATCACCAAAATATCAGTGTAAGACAAATGATTTGAAACCATGAGGTAATTGTCCTTGCCTTTGGGTTCCTTTACGTGCCTCTTTACTTTAATTCCCATAAACCACAGGGCAAAGCGAGCATAGGCCCCTAAGATACCGCCAATTAAGCGGCGAGCCCCCATGGGGTTAACCTTAAAGTAAGGATAAAAGGGTAACGCCGTAAGAAAGTAACAGCTTACGGCCACGAAAAAAGTCACCGCCCGAATAAAGGCCCTAACAAAAGTCGTAAGAGATTGAGTAGTTGTCTTCATCAGTGCTTAAAGTAACGCCTCTTATAACCAGACGTTATCTCCTTCATATCAAGAATGGTGAGGAAATCGATGCACTTAAAATCACGGTCAAGGGCAGGCTCGCCAAAGACTTTGGCCCCCGCTGTAAAGTAGCTGCGAAGAAGAGGCGGAATAAGGCCTTTGACCACTTGGTCATCCATCGCACAGGCGTAGACATCTTTAAGCTCCATATTGAATTGGCCGATAGGAGCGATACCATTTTCTTCACCGAGATAGCCTTTTTCACGGAGGTAATTCATGATGGACTTCGCCTCGGCGGGATCAACGACTTTAATGGAGCTACAGCCAAAGAGGTAGCGTGAGCCTGTGAGTTGAATATATTCAGCAATGCCTCGCCATAAGAGATCAATCACGGCTCCATTTCTATGGCTGCGATCAATACAGGCGCGACCAAGCTCTAGCTTTGGCCCGGTGGAGTTTAAGAATTTATCGAGGTTAAATTCACTTTGAGAATAGAAAGTATCGCTATAGTGACTTGAGATCACGCGGTAAGTTCCAACAATCTTATTATTTTCTTTTGAGCGAATGATAATGTGATCACAAACACTATCGTACTCGTCCACATCAAAACCGTCGCTATCTTCTTTTGCGGCGCCCGTTTCTTCAAGAAAGATCTTGTGGCGCAACTCAAAGACCTCCAAAAGGTCGCTGGTCGTTGCCGCTGTTTCAAGGCGATATTGCTTGGTCTCAATGTCGATGTCGTAAGTGTGGGTGTAAGCGATAAAGCGGGGTGAAAGACGAATGTCCCAGCCGCGTGGTAAACGCATAAGATTCTTAAAGGGGTTTGCCAATGCCTCTAATCTTGTTGCCATTTCTAGCTCCTTGGTGCGATCAAGTCCATGATCTTAAGTGTGCGTTTAAGGCAATTACCTGCCTCTGTCTCAATATTAGTTTACTTAAAACTTGCAAGAGACTCAGTAAGCTGTTGGCTAGGATTATATTAAGATTCTGTTAGCAAAATCGCCTTTCTTTAGGAAATTCACCTTGTTGGCCAAGTTTTCAACAAACTCCACTTCACCCCTTTTAAGGCCATCGGTTTGGCTTTTAAATAGAACTAAGGAGCTAAGACCATGGCCAATTTAGAAAAGGTCTTTCACCGCGGAGATCACTTCTTTGATGGACTCATCAAAGAGTGTAAACGTGCTCGTCACGAAATCCTTATCGAAGCCTATATTTTTGAAACAGATATCCTTGGAAGAAAGCTTCTTAAAGTCCTAAAGAAGAAGGCGAAAGAGGGCGTTCAAATCAAAGTCTTAATTGATGGTATTGGCTCCTATTCTTTTTGTCCCCTCCTCTTTAAAAAGCTGCGTCACCCTAATTTCGCTATCCGTTTTTTCAATCCTCTGCCCTTTCAACTGCCCCATAATGATGGTCATACTATCAAGACCTTTTTCTCTGGTCTTATTAAAGGTCTCTTTGGGATCAATAACCGTAATCACAGAAAAACCTACATTATTGACAGAAGAGTCGCCTTCATCGGTTCCATCAATATCACCAGACTTCACTCAATGAGATTATCTGGAGAGCGTTCTTGGCGCGACTCAGGTGTTCGCATTAAAGATGACCGTATTCAGCTGCTTCATGCGGCCTTTGAACGCAGCTGGAACCTTCACCTTGAGCCGAGGCGAAGACCAGGGGCTTTAAAAGAGTTGATCACCATTACCAAAAATGGTCTTAGGCTTAACGATTGTCCCCTATCGCGTTTTCTCCAAAATAAAGACCTCCTTAAGAGGGTGAATGAAGCCCAAAGAAGAGTGTGGATCACCAACCCCTACTTCGTACCTTCATCACATCTTATGAATGCCCTCATTCATGCGGCAAGAAGAGGAGTTGATGTCTGTATTATCGTTCCAAGAAAAAGTGATATGAAACTCTTTCCTCTCATCAATTCTCTTTCTTCGCGCCAACTGGCCGCTCATGCTGTCAAAATTTTTGAGTACCGCCCACGTATTCTTCACGCCAAGGTTATGATTATCGATAACTGGTGTATTTTAGGCAGCAGCAACCTCAATAGTCGTAGTCTTAAGCATGACCTTGAAGTTGATGTGGTATTGAGAGAAGAGCAGGCCAAGTCAAGCCTCATTCGTCAATTCCTGTGTGATTTAGCCGATTCGGTGCGAGTTGAAAAACGTGATATTCTTATGAGGTATGGAGAGAAGGTCCATCACTCTCTCTTGATAAACCTTATCCGTTATTGGTTATGAGCCTAAGAATTCTCAGTTTTAATATCCATAAAGGTTTCGGTCCAGGAAACCTCGTTTACGGGCTGCCCCTCATTAAAGAGTTTCTCAAGGAAGTTGATGCCGACGTGGTCTTCCTTCAAGAAGTGGTTGGTGAACACAGTGGCAAGAAGCTCGATCTTCCGGACTTTGAAAGTAATAATCAAGTGGATTACCTGGCCTTAGATCTCTACCCCTATTCCATTTATGGTGCTAATAAGCACCACCGCCATGGCCATCATGGAAATGCCATTTTAAGTAAATTGCCCATTGAAATGGTCAACAACCACGATATTAGCCAAAATCGTTTTGAATCCCGGGGACTTCTCCACGCAACTTTGGAACATCATAAAAAGGAAGTTCACCTCTTTAATACCCACCTCAATCTTCTGGAGCGAGACCGTGCTAAACAAATTGCTTGGATAAGAAATCATCTCGAACAAGAGCTGCATGAACACCATCCTCTTGTCTTAGCAGGAGACTTCAATGACTGGCGCCGAAAGGTAGTAGACTTCGTTCATCAAGAATCAAATCTTAAAGAGGTCTTTGCCGAAGTTCACCAAAAGCACCCTCATTCATTTCCAAGCTTTCTTCCTGGTCTATCCTTAGATAGAATATTCTACAATAATCTATACCTTGAAGAGGCACAGCAGTTTTCAGGTAAGCGGTTTGCCAAAATGAGTGATCACTTGCCTCTCTTTGCCCTCTTCACTGTTTAATTGGCACTATCACGCTAGGAGTCCACTTTGAGGGATCTTCACGAATTAAAACTCATTAGAGAATTAACTCATTTTAAAGATGACCTCATTGAAACTCATGAGCTTGACCGCGTGAACTTTGAAGGCGCCTCCCTCCCTATCATTGGTTTTACGATTGGAAGTAAGGATAAGACGAAACCCGCCCTCGGTCTCTTTGGTGGAGTGCATGGTCTAGAGCGAGTAGGAAGCCATGTGGTGATCACCTATCTCACTTCTCTCTTTAAGCAATTAAGCTGGGATGAAGAATTGAGGACACGCCTAGAAGACTGTCGGATTGTCTCTATTCCCCTTATTAACCCCGGTGGCATGGCCTTGCACCAGCGCTCAAATCCCAACGGCGTGGATATCATGAGAAATGCTCCCGTGGACTGTAAAGAACAGTCGACTTTTCTTCTGAGCGGTCATCGTTTTTCCCCCAAACTGCCCTGGTATCGAGGAGAAGAAGATAAACCAATGGAGGTGGAGTCTCAGGCCCTCGTTGATTTTTGCCAAGAGCAACTCTTTAACTCCGATGCGGCCATCTCTGTGGACTTTCATTCAGGCTTTGGTATGAAAGATCGCTTGTGGTTTCCCTATGCTAAAACCTCAAGTCCCTTTCCCAATATTAAACAGGTCCAAAACCTTAAAGACATTCTTGATGAAACTCTTCCCCACCACATTTATCATGTAGAACCCCAGGCCGATAGTTACACCATTAATGGCGACATGTGGGATTATATTTATGACCTTCATAGAGACCATAATAAAGATCATCCCGAGAGAACCCTTATTCCGTGGACCTTAGAAATGGGTTCTTGGATTTGGGTTAAGAAAAACCCTCTGCAAATTTTTTCTAGTGGTGGTTTCTTCAACCCCATAAAGTCCCATCGCTATGACCGTACGATGAGAAGACATCTTCTTTTGATAGATTTCCTCTTTAGGGCCTCAAGGAATTATAAGTCATGGAGATAAGACCTAAGAATTGGCTTCTTTGGGGATCAGGTCTTCTCTGGTAGTGAAACACAAACTTCATACCAAGCATAGGCCTAGGCCCATATCAACCTCAGGGTCTTTCAAGTAGTTTGCCGCCTCGATAGCCTTTTCGACATAAATGAGGGAGTGCCCGAAGTCATTGTAGTGGGCCGAGGCCGCTTGAGATAAAATTTAGGTTAGTAGCGGGGATTGGTTAATTAAGGGTTGGAGAGTGACTTTGACACTTGTGCTAATTTTTAAATACTTTTTTTACAAAACTTCTTTATAATATAAGGGTTCATTTAAGGGGGTTTTTCATAAACAAAATTGCTTTATACGGTGAGGATTTAGAATCGATCGGTCTGCTAGAGGTCCTTATAGAAGGCCACTTTAGTATTGAAACCCATACCTTTGATACAGTAGAGTCATTAGAGGAGGCCTTAAAGGCTGACTCATATAGTTACCTTGCTATCATCAACACTTCTCAATCAGAGTCCATAACTAAAACGAAAATTTACTTGAACAACTTGCTTAACTTAAAGCTTCCTTTTGTTTACCTTTTTAACGGAAAGAACTACGAGGGCGCAGACTTTGAATCGTTTTTTTCAGATAGTCCCTTTAACTTCATTATCCTTAAACATGAGATATCTAAAGAACTCATCAATACGATTAATCAGATTCTAAAGAAATATGACCAGAGAGGTTACCTTGGTGATAACTATGAAAAGGATGGGAAAAAGCTTTTTGCAATAAGACCTAAAACGGTCCTTAATTTTTCCACGGCCATGTCTGACTTCTTTGTAAAAATTGGTAAAGACAAGTTTGTGAAAATCATTAACAAAGGCCAAGAAATAGATGATGAGCTCATTGAGCGTCTTATTTCAAAGGGGGGCAAGTTCCTTTACCAATATGAAGAGGACTACAAAAAACAAGTTTCATCGATGGTCAGGCATCTTGGTAAAAGTCTAAGCAAGCAAGACCTTAGCAGTAAAACCCGCATGGTTCTTGAATTGAAGACTATTAAGGAAGTACAAGATGCTGTACGCAACATGGGAATAACAGAAGAGGTTATTGAAACCACTGATGAGCTGGTTAAATCAATTGAACTTATGGTGCAGTCAAATAAAGATTTAGCCCCTTTTATTAACAATCTTTTAAATGCCAAAAGTACACTTTTTACGAGAACAGCGATTGCCAATTATTTTTTAGGTGGAGTCTTTAAAAAAGTCAGTTGGATGACCTATGAGTCCTTTAAAAAACTTATTTATGCTTCTATCTTCTGCGATTTTTCATTTAGCAAAGAAGATGAAAACCTCGCTTTTATAGTGTCTCTTGATGATCCCAGTTACCAATCTCTACCAGAGGCTTCAAAGAGTAAGATTAAATCACACTCCTATAGATCTGCTGCTCTCATCGAACAGCATAAGGACTTTCTTACAGATGAAGTTAATATTATAACCTACCACCATGAGCTACCTGATGGTTCTGGATTTCCAAAGGGGATGGATTACAAAAGGACTCCAGTTCTTACCTGTATCTTTATACTTGTTTATGATTTTGCGAATAAGCTAGTTCAGTCTAATGTTAAAAAAGAGGAGCTTAATGCTGCTGAGGTTTTTAAAAGCCTACCTAGTACTTATAAGCTTGG
>JAUIBX010000122.1 GCA_030427595.1 Bacteriovoracia bacterium
AAAGAGTTACGCTGGATTTGCTTCAGTGGGTGACCTCGATAAGATTGGGATTCCTATTGGTGGCGGACTTGCTGCAGCCTATCTAGGTTTTGAAAAGAAGTTTGCAGATAAGATCTATTCTTCGGCAACAGGAAGAGGCATTGTCTTTTTGGCCATGGCCGGCATTGGTTATCTTGCCTATACCAAGCTTGAGAAGGCCTCAAAGTTTTTAGCGAAGCAGGCCAATGAACTCGATATCTTTGCGACGGCGGTTGAAGAAAAGCTTGAGTCTTTTAAGATGAGTTTTTCCGACAGTGCTCAACTGGTGCGTGACCTTAAAGACGATATCCTGCCTGAGCTAGAAGAAATCGCGAACTCCTTAGGGGAAAAGGGTGACAAAATAAAGGACATCCTCAAAGAGGAAGGCGATAAATTGGCCCAGGAAAAACTTGATGAGCTTGGTCTTGATGAGAATGAAGTGAAAGATCTTGTTCAAGAGGAACTTAAGTATGATCAAAACGAAATAGCTAAAGACCTGAAAGGTTCAGTAAAAGAAAAACTGAGCGATTTTGATACCAGTGACATCCCTGATGTTTCTCCACTGACCGGAAGTAATGATGGACCTTGGTGGCAAAACCTTGGATTAAGCTTCATTAAAGAGGCCCATGCTGTACCCAATATGAGCATTGCTCCAAGTTGCTTTGTTCGTACTAAGGGCTTTGTCGCGGCCGATCCAACTTGCCAATGCCGAAAAGGAAGTAAATGTTTTTCAAGTCGCTTTCCCAAGCGCTTGCGCATGGAAAAGAATAATGAGTTTGCGGCCTTTTCCTATAAGTTGGGCTCTCTTGTCGGCCAATCTTCAGATGCGATCATGAGTGGTCATGCGAGAAGGGGTTTAAAAGGCTTTCAAAAGGCAGGAAGTCTCTATCAAAAGATGGATATCAATACACGTAAGCTTCTTTCTCGTAAGGTGGGAAGTAAAGTCGATTATAAAGTGACTGGTCGTCTTGTGGCCGCCGCCTATGGTGACCTAAGGCCCGCACTTCGAACGTATTTTAAAAAGCAAGGGAGTAAGTCGCAAAAAGGTGCAAGCTTTAGTCCTGCTGTTAGCTCTCAAAAGGTTAAAAAGGGTCGCAATCGCTTAGTTAGTCCCAAGGTGCGCGCTCAGGCCTTAAGAGCTTCTTTGCGCCAAAAGATTGAATTAGCTAAGTCTCTTGGAAATCCAAGTGTCAGTTCGTTTAAGGCCATTCAAAGTAGTGGGACCTCCGCTAAAGGTAACGTTAGGGAAGTCTACGATTATTCTCGAGAGGCCATCACTCGCGACTCCACCAAGAATATCTTTCAAGTGATTAAGAAACGCTACCTCATTATCCAATCTCAAGGCCGTTTATAAGGTACGTGGTACTTTTTCTGAACATGCGTCATTTTATGACGCGCATTCTGAAAAAGTACCACGTACCTACAAGAGAATGCCGATGGTGAGAAAACTCCAGATGATTAATGTTCCCGTGATGTCAAAGAGGCAGCCTGCACGGATCATTTCTCGCAATGGAAGACGGCCAGTGCCATAAACAATAGCATTGGGTGGGGTAGAGACAGGTAGCATAAAGCCAAAGCTGGCGCCAAAGGCGGCAGCAATAATGAGTGTTGTGGTTTGTTCAGGTCCCCAAATATCGAGGCTCCCAATAAGGAGGGGCACGATAATCGCAGTCGAGGCCGTGTTCGAACTAAATTCAGAAAGGAGAACACCAGTAATGATCACGATAAGGGCGAGCCAGTAAAAAGACAGTCCTCCACTAAAGAGCCCTTGTCCCACGGCCTGGGCCAGCCCACTCTTATCAAGGAGGGAACCAAGGGCAAGGCCTCCACCAAAGAGCCAAATGGTGCCCCAGTCAATACTATTGGCCTCAGACCATACGAGATTGGTGTCTCCTTCTTTTTCACCCGGTAAGATAAAGAGGAGAGAGCTTGCCAAGATTCCCACTCCACCCATCGGCAACATTGTTTTTAACTGAGAAACAAACTCAGGGTGTGATTCACCTATGAAGAGCTTTGCTAGACCGGGAAGAACCCATAGCACCACGGCGATACTAAAGACCGCCATGACCTGCCATTCACAACGACTAATGTCTCCGAGTTTACTTTTCTCATTTTTAAAAAGTTCTTTAACTTGGGAAAGTTTGACTCGTGGTAGGGGATAGCGCCATTTAAGGATGAGCAGTAAGGCAAAGAGCATGGCGAGGCTTACAGGCAGGCCGTAGCCCATCCACTCGAGAAAAGATAAATCAATTCCTTTTCCTTTTAGAAATTGCATGGCCATAAGATTTGGGGGGCTACCCACCGGGGTCGCCATACCGCCAATACTGCTGGCAAAAGCAGCTGTTAAGAGAAAGCTTCTCTCAAGATTTTGTCTTTCACTTTCATCTTTAAGATTTTCTTTTAAAGTTTCCATCAGGCCAAGAACAATCGGAACGACAATGGCACAGGTCGCAGTATTGCTGATCCACATGGATAGCACCCAGCAAAGTATGGCCACTTGAATGAGGACTCCTTGAAGGGAGCTAGCGCCCCAATTGGAGGCCAAGAAGGTGTAGGCCATGCGCTTATCCCAACCATGCTTTTCCATGGCCTTGGCCATGAAGAAAGAGCCCATGAAGAGAAAGAGGATTTGATTGCCAAAGGGTAGGAAGGCCTCTTTGGGAGTGGTGACCCCAAAGAGAAGGGCCAACAAAGGAACCAAAAGCCCCGTCAGGGCAAGGGGCACAATTTCACTAAACCATAAGAGGACAATGGAGATGAAGACGGACAGTACTTGGTAATAAGGAGGTTGAAAAATGGAGAGGATAAGAAAGGGGCCTAGAACAATGAGGAGAAAAAAAGAAAATCGTAAATTCATAGGTTCTTTCCTAAGGAATGCAAATAACTTCAGTGTGTGGGCCATCAATACCTTGTTCTTCAAGACACAAGTAGGCCTGTTGATTTTTTTGGGGTTGTAAGTCTATGTTAACACCACCACAGAATTCACTAAAGGCAGGCAAAACCAAATCATCACCATTTCGGTAAAAACAGGGAAGGCTTACATGATCCCCTTGGGCCTTGAGAGACATCTTAGGGTGAAGGTGACCATAGATCTGCGGTCCAGTAAAAGACTCTTTTTCATGACAAAGAAAAAGCCCATCTCGTTTGAGGTGAGATTCAATAATATCAATGCCCCAACTTAGGGGAAGCTCCGGGATATATCGCTCATGATTACCCCTAATAAGGGCCATGGGCACTGGGTTTTTCTGGCGAAACTCACTAATGGCCTCTTTTAGCTTATGGTTTAAGGCCTCTTCGTGATGAATGAGGTCACCTAGGCATAGGACCATCTCAGGCCGGTAATCATCAATTAAGTTCTTTAGGCGCTTAAGGTCTGCCTGGAAAACTCCATGGCCTACGCTTAGGCCATGTTTTTGAAAGAAATGAGTTTTTCCCCAATGGGCATCTGCAAAAAGCAGCCACCTTCTTTCTGGCATGAAGAGGGCCCTGCGGCCATCGAGGATGAGTTTGTGTTCATGAAAAGAAATTTCCATACTTTAATCTAAACAGGAGGTGTGAAATTGGCTATTTTATTTAAATGGTGGGTGTGTAGAGCTAGGAGGATTGAGCCTGATAGGCCTTCTTAAGCTTTTCAATGCGCTCCTTTAGGGAGTTGCCGCTTACCGTCGCCGCCATCCTTTCGATGACGAGGGGAAAGCCTAGTGGTCCAGGATAGGGAGTAAGGCGATAAATAAGGTGACTTTCTTCAAGTCTTTTGAGGGTGTTTTTCATGCGCTCTTCTTGAAACTGGTAAACCTTAACTTCTTGAAGAGATTGCTGGTAGAGCAGGTTCTTGGCCTCATAGCGTTCAAAGACGTCAAAGAGAAGAGAGGTGGAGCTCTGAAGGTTTTTAAGGGTTCGCCTCTTACCCATTTGGTTTTGAGGCACAAGGCCTGAGACCTGGGCAATCTCTTTGAACTGGCGTTTGGCAAGGCCACTTGAACCGAGGCTTTTTTCCATATCAACAAGTAGGTTTTGAGGGCCGAGGGCCTGACGTAAATCACTTTCTGTTAAGACTAGCCCTGAGGGACCAAGGATTTCTAGTCCATATTCATTGACACTAAAACTAAAGGTTTCTTTAAGTTTCTTTGATAGGCGCATACTCATGAGTGCGGCCAATCCTTCGTGGACCAAGCGTCCGGCAAAAGGATAGAGAAAGGTGTGATGACCTTCACGGGTCTCACAAGTTTCTACTAAGAGTTCATCTTTCTTAGGAAAGACACTGAGGCGCTCTTGAGCCTGGATGACGGGGGCCAAGAGTGCTAGGAGATCATGCTTAAGCTCTCCACGACTAAGGTCTTCTAAAAGGTCTCTGAGTTCAAAGGTTAAAAGGTCAGAGAGAGGAAGTTTACCCCCTTGCCACACGGGAGTAATGGCCTCATTGGCGCTCGCCTTTTTTACATAGAGTTTAAGATCTTTAAGCATGACGTACTTAAGAGTTTTACCTGCAAAATTAAAAACAGAGCCCTTCTTGAGTTTAGAAACGAAGTTTTCTTCCACTGTTCCAAGGCGTGAACCTCGTACGTATTGGACGGTGATCACCGGGTCGCTAGTGATGGTTCCCATATTGAGGCGGTGAGTGCGCACAACTTCTTTATTGGCAAGGTAGTGGCGGCCTTTAAACTCTTTAAGTTTTTGGTAAGAATCGTAGCTTTTAAGGCAACCACCTGTGGTGAGAAACTCAATGGCCTGTTGAAACTGATCTCTTGTAAGCTCTTCAAAAGTTGTTGTGGCGACGATCTCTTGATAGGCCTGTTCCTCATCAAGACCTTCTGCCAAGGCCAAGGTCTGAATATGTTGAATCAAAACATCAAAACAGCTCTTAGGAACGTCAATTTTTTCTTGATGGCCCCTTTCTATGGCCCTTTGAACGGCCATAAACTCAAAGAGCTCTAGGGCATGGGTGGGCACAAAGGTGATGGTAGGGATTCCCCCAGGTCGATGCTGTGAACGTCCTGCTCGCTGGAGAAAGCGGCTAATGGATTTGGCAGAACCAATTTGGAAAACGCGATCCACCTTAGGGAAGTCCACTCCTAGGTCTAAGCTTGAGGTGCAAACGACATAGGGGAGAGTTCCTTCTTTTAGGCCTTTCTCAATATCCTCTCTGGCCTGGCGTTCAATGGAACTATGGTGAAGGCCAATGAGATGGGCCTCATCACCGAGAGATTCTTTAAGTTCACTATACCAACGTTCAGCTTGAGAACGGGTGTTGGTGAAGTAGAGGGTGGTGGAGTTGGGGTCCATTAATTCTGTGACTTTCTCCACCATAATCAGACCAAGGTGACCGGCCCATGGGAAGCCATCAAGAGAATCTGGCCTTAAGCATTCCACATCAAACTCTCTTTTGACCGGACCACTGATGACGGTAATGGGATTCTTGGGACCAACCAGCGCCTTTGCTGCCTCATGGGGATTTCCCAAAGTCGCACTTAGACCTGTGACCCGACAACGAGGTGCGAGTGACAAGAGATGCTGGAGGGCCAGTTGCACTTGAACCCCTCTTTTGGAGGCCATAAGTTCATGCCATTCATCAACAACTAAACATTCAAGATGTTCAAAATATTCCCTAAAGCGATCACTCGTGAGCATCAGGTTAAGTGACTCGGGCGTAGTGATGAGAATATCTGGTGGTCTCTCTTTAAGGCGAGCGCGCTCAGTTGTTGAAGTGTCACCGGTACGCGTGGCAACTTTAAGGGGAAGATTCAAATCTTTTATAGGCAATTCAATATTTGTTTTGAGGTCATTTCCAAGGGCACGCAAAGGACTAAGGTAAAGAATTTTTACCCCCGATGGTCTCTTCTCTTGCGAGGCCCTCTTTTGTGCGGCCAGATGGTCAAGGGCGCGTAGGATGGCCGCGTAGGTTTTACCGAAGCCCGTAGAGAGGTGAATCAGGCGGTGCTCTCCCTTATCGTATGATTGCCACGCTTCCTTTTGAAAGGAGTGGGCCTGCCAGCCCTTGCTTTCAAGCCATGTTTGAGTGAATAGGGCATTATCATCTGCCATGCATTTAATTCCTTGAGGAGGAGAGACAGGAATAATCTACCAAATCACGGCACCTATCCCTTGAAAACTTCGCTCTCTCCTTAGCTTACCGACAAGCCTAATACAAAGCACAGATTACCAAAACTAGCACTCATTCGCGAAATGACGGGAGGCAGTTATGAAGAATATCTTAAGAGGTCTACTATTTGTCTCTTTTTTTAAGATCTCGATCTTGGGCGCCATGGCCTCTGACTTTCCTGAAGTCATTATTTCCAACTTTGAGGGAAGTTATCAAGGCGTTAGTGGTGAAGCCTTCGCTGAGCGATTTTCTATTGCTGAAGAGTTTGACTGGCGTCAGGTTTCCTTTCAAGTCTTTAAGGAAAGCACTCAAATGCGATTTCAGGGACCTGAAGGTGAGTTCGTTTGGGAAGACGTGCCGACCTTTCTTTTGGAGCTTCAAAAAATTACATGGAGTGGCGCTCAAGCAAATAGTGGAGCAAGTCCAAATAAAGTAAGTCTTTCTCTTGCAAGTTTTCAGGGTCATCACCCTCAACACACCCTCAAACTCACTCGTTTTGACCTAGACTGTGAAGATGCTCAAAAAAGTCTTATTCATAGTGCTCTTGAAAGCTGTATTCATCGTGGTCGCCTTTCTTGGAAGAATTTGGAAACCTCTTCTCAAAGTAGTCTTAAACTCTTTAATGATGTCCTTTATCCTTTAAGTGGCTCGGTTCAAGCAAGCCAAGTAAAGCTTGAAGACTTGAGCCTTAATATTGATCAAGGCCGCTTTAACCTCGCAGTTAAGGCCGATCTCGATATTCGCTTGAGTCTAAGGGCCAACGGTCGCGTGAGTTTTGTCCCCGGGTCTTCTCCCCAGTCGGGAGAGTTAACCCTCAGGCTTGATAAGGTGAAGGCAGGCTTTCTCAATATAACAGGACGAGTATTTTCTGAGATTGAGAAGATCAACCACCCACAGTTGAGGGTGGCCAGACCTTATATTTATGTCACTTTTCCCTAATTAGCTCATCTAAGTGATTGAATTCACGTGTCTAAAAAGGTGACAGGGGCATGTAAATTTCACCTCACTAGCCCCGCCGTCTCCTCTAAAGAGTTAAAGTTTGTGTACCCAACTGTGCAACATAACTTATAAAAGCAGAGGAGACCCTATCCGTGAAAGGCCTGATTGTTTTAGGAAACATTTTCTTGATGAATATCCTGGCCGGTTTGGTTCATGCCGCTGACTACGAGGCCTTAAAAAAGGAATATCCTTATTACGCTCATAACGACACAGCAGTAACAGGTGTCGCGAATGAGATGCAAATGCTTCACAGTGGGATTGCCTCTCTCCTTAAAAGAATTGATCTAATCCGCAAGGCCAAGAAAAGAATCAGCATTGAATACTTTATTTGGGAGCAAGATAGCGCGGGTCTCCTACTCTTTCATGAACTTATCAAAAGAGCGAAAGAGGGGATTGATGTTCGCATCATTCTAGATAAGTCGATCACCATCATTGAAATGGATGAGTTCTTTGCCGAAGCTGTTGCCAAATATGGTATTGACCTTCGCCACTACAATCGTGCACTTGATCCTTCAACGGCTCAGTTTCGTACTCATCGTAAAATTCTCGTGATTGATGGTGAAGAGGGGATTACGGGCGGTCGTAATATTGGTGATGACTATTTTGACCTTGATGAGGTTTATAACTTTCTTGATCGTGATATCTACGTCAAAGGTCCTATGGCCAAGGCCATGCAAGACTCCTTTGATGCCTACTGGAATGACTCAATCGTAAAGAAATCTAGAGTTCTCGATACCAACCCTTCATCCAATCGACTTCATCGTGATGCGCGTGAAAGAAGACGGTATCAAGCCCATAAAGATGAGGTGCTAGAGCGTTTAAGGCGAGAAGCAAAGGAGTGGATAGAGTCCCATGAGGAAGCTGCTCCTCTTGTAGAGAGGGTTGAAAAGATTGCAAGACCTATTCTTAATAAGTACCCCGTGCTGAGCTGCCCTAAGGCCACTTATGTTTCAGATAAGCCAGGAGCGAATTTTATTAAGCGCCTCTTTGTTAAAAAATATAAGGAGAACTTTAGAGTTTCTCGTAAGGTGCTCTTTGATTTCATGAAAAATAAAACGGGAGATACTCTCTATCTTGCGAGTCCCTACTTTATGCTCAATAAGGCATGGCAAGAAGCGCTTTCTGATATCCTAAGAAAAGGTAAGGATATTCAAGTCTTTACGAATAGCTTAGGAAGTACTGATGCCTTCTATGTTGCAGCAAATTTCTATCGCATTATTCCTAAGTGGAGTGCGGCAGGTGTGCAGACCTTTATTCATGACAGCCGTTATGATGCCATTGATCCCGTCTTAAATGAAACCGTTGAGAAGGCCCGTTGGGGTATGCATGAAAAGACTCAAGTCTACAATGATAACTCTTTTTATGTGGGAACCTACAATATTGATAATCGCTCTGATTTCTACAATGCTGAGATGGGAGTCTTCTGTGAAGGTTCTCCTGAGTTAACAAAAGATCTCCTTGATGACATGAAACTTCGAAAGGAGAAGGGGTACGTGATTGTCGATGAGAACCATGCGGTTAACAAAAGTGGTGAAAACGTAGATTACTACGGAAATGCCACAGAGAAGCAGGTCAAGATCATGAAGGCGATGACAATTCCCTCATTATTGCTAGAGCCACTCATGTAATTCTATAATGACCTCATGAAATCCCATCAACATTGGGTGGGGCGAGGTCTTATTTTTAACCTCATTCCCTCCTTTTCTGTTCTCATGCTCTTTGTCGCCTCAAGGCTTCAAGATCATACAAACGGTCTTTTCTCTCTTCTTATATGGGGGATTAGTGGATTGGCTCGGGGGCTTTGGGGTCACCATCTTTCTCAAAAAAATGGTCATAAAAATCAAATCCTCGGTATCCTGCCTTTCTTCTTTCCTCTTATCCTCTTTTGGGGGATTTCTCTGTTAAGTGGTGCTTCCTTGGAGAGAACTTCCTTTGAAAATGATTACTATCGCTACCTTTTTGAGGGAAGAGCATGGCGCTTGGGTTATGAACCTTACCTTCATTCACCATTGGAACTAGCAGAGAAGGTTCCTTTCTCAGGGTTCTTTAAAATTGGTCACCCTGAACTTACTGGGATTTATCCGCCTTTAACTCTTATATTTTTTGCAGGTCTCTCTTTCTTTTCCTTTCCTTCGAGTCTAATCCTTTTGGCCTTCATTAATAGCTGTCTGAGTTTGGTATTTTTTAGGTTTCTTCA
The DNA here is from genome assembly GCA_030427595.1 of Bacteriovoracia bacterium. Lineage (GTDB taxonomy): Bacteria > Bdellovibrionota > Bacteriovoracia > Bacteriovoracales > Bacteriovoracaceae. The sequence goes on from JAUIBX010000122.1 coordinate 9,315, forward strand.
TCGAGAGCAGGAAATGAAACCGTACTCCTTTATTCTCATTTTCTTTTTATTGCGAGAGATGGTCTTTCAACTTCACTTTGAAATCTGGCCTATTTTGGCCTTTACTCTTGCTCTTTGTCATAAGAACTATCTTTCTAGATTGTTCTTCTATGGCCTTAGTTTTCATTTGAAGTTTATTGCTTTAATAAGCTTTATCGTTGAAGTCTTTTGGCCTCAATGTGACCAAACTCCAAGCCTTAAAAAAAGAGTCTTTCTTCTTTTAAGCTTCTTAGCTTTAAGTGGTTTTATTCTATGGAGTTCAGGAATAGCTCAAAGTGATGGGCTTAAGGCCTTTAGTGACAAGTGGTACTTTGCTCCTGGATTCTTAGGATGGTTCTATCCCTTCATACATAAATTCATATCTTTTCAGGGGGCAAAAATGATTAGTGGGGGGGTGGCCATAACTCTAAGCTTGATTATTGTCTTTAAGAAAATTCAAAGAGCTTCCTTGCCTCTGCACAGTTTTCTCTTAGGAGTCTTCTTTTATTTTTCTCCGGTTTATAATGCTTGGTATGCTCTTTGGCCTGGGCTAGCGATTTTATTAGTCTTGAAAGAACAAGAGGGGCAAATTTCAAAGAAACGGTGTGAAACTCTCTTTAGTTGGGTTTTGATCCTATCGCCCCTTAGTTATACTTTCTTTATAAGCGGCTTAAATTGGTTTGTTTTAGTTCCTACTCATTTTCTTCTTCATCTTCCCTTACTTATTTTCCTAGGGAAGCTGTATCGTTTAGGTTCCAATCATAGTCTAGCCACTCAATCTGCCACTTCTCAGGTGAGAAGTTAGGGGCAAAGTTTTTAAGAAAATCTTTATATCCTGTGCCTGTCATTTCTTTAAAGTCATCTCCATACCATTTAAAAATCTTAGAGAGGTAGGCCGTCTTTGATTTATTATCGAAGCGATTCCTTTCGGTGTTTTTAATGAAAATTTCTGCAGCTTCTTGAAGTTGTTTCTTTAAGGTGTTAGCCCGATAGGCATTTTTGGCCAGGGAGGGGCAGCCCATAGAGGCACAGTTAACAGCGAAGTGGAT
>JAUIBX010000123.1 GCA_030427595.1 Bacteriovoracia bacterium
ATGACGCTTCCCTGAGTTCTATCAACTCGGGAATCAGTAAGTGCGTGCGTGAAGTTTTAACTTTCTAGTTAAAAAGAAGCTCAGGCTCTTTCTTTGGCGCCTTCTTTCCTACAGGCATGTGGACAGAAACTCCAATTCGTTCACCGAGTTGGGGTACGATGACGATGCCTTTTTTCTGAAAAAGCGTGTTCGTAAAGAGTTTACCACTGACGTAACCGATAAGAGCTCCTAGTACAACATCACTGCCCCAATGTTTTTCATCATAAACGCGCGACCAACTGGTGATAGCTGCCAGAGAATAGGCAACCCATGGTACCCACTTTGTTTCTTTATATTCAGTCGCAAAAACTGTAGCGACGGCCCATGCTCCAGTAGAATGACCCGAAGGGAAGGATGTATTGTCTGAAGACCAGCCAGCACCTTCAAAGGCATATGGTCCTTCTCCCTTGTTGGGGCGTTGGCGGTGAGTGAGGGTCTTAAGAGTTTCTGTAACAAGACCTGAAATAACGGCAGCTTTAAGACTGCGGTAGGCGGCCTTCTTAAGTTTATCGTCTTTAAAAACGAGTCCAACTCCTAAAGTCCCTGCGATGACACCTGGAAGGAATCTCTTACTGCCTACAAAATCACCAAGGTCGGCAATGCGCGAGGCCGTATCACTACGATGGTCTTGAACTGCATCCATCACTTGTTGGTCAAAAGCGATAAGAAGTCCTACGGCACCAAGAGAGAGAAGGATTTTAGCTTTTTCACTTTCAACAAGTTTAAGGTCCATGAAAAGACCTCTTTCTGTGACCTTTTGCGGGTGCATTTCTTGAAAGGCAGCTTGAGCAGTCTTATCGAGGTTAAAGTCACCCTTAAGGTTATCAATATCATTAGCCTGAATAGAGAAACTAAAGAAGATCAAGTTAATCATAAGACAAAGCGTTTTTGACTTCATAAGGTTTTCCTTAAATCTATTTCTTAGTTTTGAAGAGAGTCGATAAAATCAACAAGTCTTTGCGTATCTTCTGGGCTGACTTTGTCGCCACCTATGGGCATTTGAGTGCCCATCTCTGTGCCAGAGATGCGTTTGACGAGCAGGCTTTGCTCACCCTCACCAACCTGTATGAGTCTATCTTTTATAAGTTGATTAACGAGTTTCTCACCGTCTCCAGAGAATTGGTCATGACAGGCCACACAGCTCTTTTCAAAGATACGTTGTTGAAGTTGTTTAAATTCTTCTTTTTGCGAATGAGATAGTTTTAGCTCTTGTTGAGTGCCTTGCTGTCCTGTTTGAGAAGCACTTCCTTTAGAAAGGACCATGATGGTTTTGTTCTTATCTTCAACAAAGAAGATGTTTCCATCCTCATCGACAGTCATTCCGACAGGAGCTCCCTTTGGTGTTAATCCAGATTCGATTGTCCAACCTCCTACAATTTCGCTTCGGGTATCTTCCATGGGAAGAAAGCTGTTGTTGAGATCAAGAGAAACAATACGATGACCGGTCTCACGATAACCATGAAGGGAAACGAGAAGTTTCCCTTCAAGCTCAGGGAACATCCCGCCGCTATAGAACAACATATCCAAGGGAGCTGAGTGAGCAGGAAGATGGGCGACTGGATTGGTGTAAACAGAACAATCGATTTTAGGAACACGCCGGTTACGCCAAGACCTTTTGTACTTAGGGTTGAGCTTGCTGTCCTCATAGCAGTAGGGCCAGCCATAGTGAGCACCTTCGGTAATGAGGTTGATTTCCTCTTTTGGAGTTTCAAGCTCCTTAAAGTCCATGCCATTTTCACCTTGAAAGAGCTGGCCAGAAGTAGGCTCTATCGCTAAGGCCATGGAGTTTCGTAGTCCTTTAGCAATAACAGTGTAGTCAGAATAGCTGCCATCAAGAGAGCGCTTATATAGGCGAAGAGAAGCTTCGGGATCTTGTCCCTCACTTTGTGGACAAGGATATTGAGGCCTCTTCTTATCATCTAGGCATTGATTACTTGGAGCACTCACATTCACGATCAGGTCTCCGGTTTCATTAAAGATGAAATGGGTCAGGGGGTGATTTCCTTCAAGGGGAAGATCACTAATGACAACTTCTTTTGATTCTTTAGGGTTCTCTAGAGCGAATTTAAAAATAGTGCTTCTTGTTCCTACATAAATCATTCCGTCTGGTCCCTGACCAAGGCCATGGGCGTGGTCAACTTTTTCAAAGAGCGCCGTAAGCTTCTTTGTTTGTGAGTTGAAATGCCACACTTTGCCTGCATTTGGTGCCCAGCCTTTCATATCGGTAATAATGAACTCGTTCTTTCCGAGAGAGAGGATTCTCCTTGGTCTAAGAAGACCATCCTCAACCGAAGCGACAATTCCCATACAGGTACCCTCTGGAGTTTCAACGGCAACTTTGGGATGACCACCACATAGGGATTCAGTGTCTACTTGGTAACCAGATAGGTTTTTAATTTCAGCATGGGGGGCACTCATACAAGCTAGGGCGAGTGCGGCCATAATCGACTTTGATGGCGTTATCATTTTCTCTCTCTTTATCTACTAGGAGATTAATTTGGGGTTGGTAGGGGTATATCATCTTTAGGATGTTCTGGGGCGATGCATTGTGAAGAATACCGAATATAAGTTATGTAATTTCAGGTGCTTAGGCGTGGTAACTAAAGAAAAGACTTCAGTTATTTAGAGGCAAAGCCGAAACAGAATTTATTTCTTTGAATTTACGCATTTTAACCAACTACTGAGGAAGGAAGGGATGAAAAACCTACTATTTATCGTCGTGAGTTTTTTCTTTATGACCACTACCTATGCAAATGTTTTTGAGCAAATCCAGGCTGCAATTGAACAAGGTGAAGGTGCAGAAGTTCAACTTACCTTTAATGACGGATATACGATGCCAATAAGAGGGCCGATTACACTGACGCCAACAGGAACTACATTTAGATGTCCATGTAACCAATACTATATGGATTACATAGATGGTAATGGTGTTTTGCAAAGGCGAACAGTTATGCATCATACCTTGGGTGGTCGCTTTGAGTTCAACGGTAGCGATGGTCAGTCTTACGACATTGTTAGTGCAAACCTTACCGGTGGAGGAACTGGAAATTCTAGACCATGCATGCTGCTAGGTGAGTATGAGATGCTCAATATTCATAGTAGGAAAGTTATCCAAAATACTGGTCGTGAAAGTTGTCCAATTAATGGCACTATAAGCTGCGTTGGCCAAACTCTTACTACTTGTAATGGCAGATTTCGCTGCGATAACGATCCTACCTATGGAACTGAGACATACAACGTTTATTGTATGGCGAGAAATGGGAGCTGCCCAACAGATCCCTACGAATGTGCTGCTGATGAAGCACTAGATAATGCTCGAAACTTACTCAGGGATCAAGGTTTTGACTTAACTGAAGAACCGGCTTCACAAGCAAGGAGACAGTAATGAAGTTTCTTTGTATTTTAGTACTTTTGTTCTCTTCTTCTATTTACGCTTTTGTAGATAATGTGAATAAGATTCCTAAGAAAGATCAAAAACATCTCTCGCAAGTTGATCTCTCAGCTAGCTCTAAAATAATTTTGGAACAGTATTTGGAGCAAAAGGAAAAATATAATAAGAAAGACAGCTATGAGTTGAAGCTCATCTGCGACAAGGAATCTGAAAAGAAGGCAGCAAAGTGTAAGTTGGTTCAGTACAAAGTTTTGAGCCCACCAGGTCCTAGGTAATCGAATAATTTAAATTGTATTTTTTGGAAGAAGCCCGGGGAAACTCGGGTTTTTTTTGGGGGGGAGTTGGGTGGTACTTCTATTCGTCGCTTAGTTCGCGTTGCGAACTTGCGCTGGTGGGGTGGTACTTTCTGCTTCGCTTAGTCCGCGTTGCGGACTGACGCTGGTTGGGTGGGCGAGGTTGCTTCGCGTGCGATCCTCCGTGAATGCCGCGGCCTTCGGCCTGGATTCACTCCCTGGTCACATACTTCTTCGCTTCGTTTGGATTGCCACTGGCAATCCACGCCGCGAGAAGTAAACCAGCTTCGCTGGTTCTAAATCCAATCTTCCCTCCCTGTACTTTTTTACCCGCAAAATTGCCCATGCTTTCATCTGAGAGAGTTCAGATGCAGGGAGCATACATCAAGTATGTGACCAAATCTGGACGAATCGAAGGTGGAATGATGGGCAATTTGGCGGAGGAAAAAAGTGGTCGGGCCGACTGGATTTGAACCAGCGACCTTTCGCCCCCCAGACGAACGCGCTACCAAACTGCGCTACGGCCCGATAACCATAAGATACTTGGAAGATTTTTATAACCAATGGTGGCAACTTTGTCTATTAGGATGAATTACCCAAAAGAGGGAAATGTTGGAAATAGGTCTCAGGGCGACTTCAGAAAGGTTAGGGTAAGCGTATATATTGAGTTTTGCTATGCGTTTCCAAATAACTCGTTATGTAAAGTGATTAGTTTTTTATGTCTTGAAGACCTTGATGATCTCAGCCTATGTGAATCTTTTCTTCTTTATTTCTTGCTCCTTGTGGCTAAATGACACACCGGAGATAACCTGACAGTCTAGCTAAGAAATTGGGGGGAGGTCAGTTTAAAATAATTAACCATTACGGTTCAAAAGGCTGTTATGGTTAATAAGAGCATCTATTTATTGTGAAAGAGTATTGAGCTCCTTGTTCTTTATACAATAATTCAACGTTATTAACATCACCCGTCTTAAATTTAACAAAAAGACCATTTATACCATCATCATATTGATATGCGTGCTGAAAGTATTCGGTAAGCTGTTTAGCGGCAAGGAAGTCTTCTCCGTAAAAACAAATTTGGCGTGTATCTTCCACTCCGCATACTTCACCATCATATACTCGAAAATTTTCACCATTATAAAGTTCGTTGAGAACATCAATTTTTTGATTGATAATTTGAGCTATATTCAATAGCTTTCCCTTGCAGTAAATCTGAGCATTGGCTGCGTTAATCGCACTAAAAATTATAAAAAATAAAATAAGCCTCATAATAACCTTCGCGCTTTTTCTTGTGTCAGATAGCATAGCTGGCGCAAAGTAAAACTTTTCAACTTAATGCCTGTAAAATATTTATGGCCTCATGATGTTAGGGCATCTTTTCGATAGAAGTATCGTTGACCCTTCTTTTTCGTTTTAGCTTTATTTTGATAGCAGAGTTTGTAAAGATTACCCTGATGATTTCCATTTTGAACGACAGAAATTAGGGTCGTCTCTCAACAAACAAGTGGGGGATTATGAAACATTTATTTAGTATAGCTTTACTCGCAATTTCTTTGAGTGCATCTGCTATGAATCTCAAGGCGATTGCAGGGACTTATAAAATTACTAACGACCTACTCCCGATCATAAATGTTGTTACATTAGGTTCCGATGGTTCTGTAACACTCGTCGAAACGGGGGGGCCTTTTGGTAGTTTTGAATGTTTTGGTTCAGCAAAGATTGAAGATTTTGTTTTAGTCTCTGAGGTCACTTGTCCAGAAAACGGCCAAAGTTTTTACCAAGAAATTGACTTAGAGGGAGTTGAAAATTTCAATAGCTTTACCGCAGAAGTTTTTAGTTCGCTGTACGGTATTCAGGTACCTATGAATTTCGAGAAAATCAAATAATATACTAAAGTCGCTCGTCATTTTAAAAAGTAATTTCGAATAGATGAGCCCTCTCGTTAGGGCCCATTTATTTGGGTATTGATGTAGCCGGTAACAAATTCTTTTATAATATCAGATAGCGTACCATAAAACTTAGGCTTAAAAGATTTTTCTTTTTTTATCTTGTGATGACCTGTTGAGTGTTTTCTTCAGCCCGATTTATGGGGTTCTCTGTCTCGGATTGAAAACGACCATTATTATTTATTTGAGGACAGTTTGTTATAAATTTATGGTCATCATTTGGGCTACACATGTATTGCCAACCAGGTACCTGGTCATAAACGATAGTCATATCATCAGGGCAAGCTGGTACAAAAGAATAAAAGATGGTGTTGGGTTCTGTATTGCTCAATAAACCTCTAGCCTGAGGAGTTAAAGCAGGCCCTGATGAACCTCTGCCCATGATGGCATATGATGCGTGGCCTATGTGATTGTATGTTGGTGCATTTAAGGCCATATCTTCTTCTCTTATTTCTGTATTTACACCATCAGTTAAGCCGCGCAGCGGGACTGCATTATTTCGGTTATCAAATCGATGCCAGTGTTCATTACTGCTTAAATACCTTGATTCTCTGGTGGCAAAGAAGCCTGGATGAGTCATATTATGACGCTCATTTTCTCTACTCGTTGATAAAGAGGTTGAGGGGTTAAAAGCATGTCGAGGAATTTTACAGCGATCAATCATGCCATCATGATCAGGATCGCCCCAGTTCATTTCTTCTGTGTGCAGGTTAAGATTGAGGTTTCCTGTAGTACGACTTAAATTTCCACTGCCATGAGAGACTTTTGCTAATTCAACATCACCTGATCTGAGATTAATCCTATAGAGTCTTTTTTGGCTTGAGTGTTTACTGTAATCAGCTATGATAATTTCGCTTTGATCTAAAAGAGGATTAAGAGCGGCAAAGGTTAGCGCTTGTTGAAGAATTTTCTTTTGGATGCCTGAAGAGAGAATCCTATCGAAATGTTGGCATAAACTGTCAGTATTAGTTTCTTGTTCCCTACAAGATTCTTGTCGTGCTGGCGCCTCACCGAACTCACTTTGGCGTGAGTTGGCTGCATGGGCAGAAAAATGAAAGGTTAGACCAAAGACAATTAAAGTTAACTTCTTCATTATTTTAACCATTCCTAAGATTTATTTAATCTCATTAGTTCTTAGAGTGTATATAAAGAGTGTCTACAAAGAATATCTATAAAATTATTCATAATTCTTAGTATTTTTAGTCAGTAGCTTGAATACAGATTCTGATAGAGATTCAAAAGAAGAAGGTTTTATAGATTTAGTTATCTAACTGATATTACGAAGATTTGACATTGCCTTGAGTTATGGATGGTATTGAAAATTGTGATTTTTATTATACCTAAAGTTTGGTTAAATTCACTCCATTCAAAGAAAAACGTTCTTTGATCATTAATAGCCATTTTTAACATCGGAGAGTTTTATGAAACTAATCACCCTAATGAGTATTTTATTTGCTTTTTCTTTTACCTCTTACGCAGGCGTTGTTCGTAACAACCCCATCAAGTGTAAAAATGAGCGTTACATCTTCACGATTCAAGATGCCGTGGAAGCTCTAGGAGTCACCCCGGTACAGCTCATCGGCGATAGAGCAGCGCATTTTGAAAGAAGTATTCTCAATGGAAGTGCTGGAAACTCAAAGTTTATGCTCAATACTTATGGTGATGATTGTAGAAACCTGGCTAATACCGGTGAGCTTTTTATTCCTGTTCGCTTTTTCACGGATTCCTTTAATGAGGAGTTAGGTGCAAAACGAGTTGAGATTTTGAAGAAAGTAGATGAGAACCTGCACGTGAGTGAGTCAGGAATTGAAGTCGAGGTTCTAAAAGATGGCAGCGGCGTGACGACAATAGTTCTCACTCAACCGAAAACGGGTTTTGTTTTGCAGGTGTCATTGAAAAGACGTCGCTAATCAAAAAGCTAGATTATCAAGGAGTGCCGGAGGTGGTGCTGGCAGCATCGAAAACCGCCCACCCATCGGCACCACAAATGTAGAGCTTGTTAACACCAGTGCTTGAATCAAATTTCATACGGCCATACTCAGCGGTGGCATTACAATCGGCTGCCGGGGGAGCTCCTGTGGTTGTGTCCATTTGGATGTAGCCACCTTCCACTTGTAAGGTTGACTCAGGTGTGCTGGTGCCGATTCCGACTTTGCCCCCAGTCACACGCATGAACTCGGTGTCGGCTGGAAAGTCGGAGGCTTCTGAGCTGTTCACACTTACACCAAGCTGATTGACGCTGAAGCCACCAAAGGCACGACTACATGGTAGCGATACATTAGGTGCACTACCTGGGATAGAGGCTGAGTAGCCAGTGCTGTGAAGGTTAACAGATAGACTAGCTAGAGTTGTTTGAGCGCCTGTTGGTGCAACAGTGTCGGGATTATATGCTGCACACATCTCTAATACTAGTGAACTATTGGTTGAAGGTACCACTAACGTACTTGCTATGTCTGTACCACTTTGGGTTTGAACAGCTTCTAGTGGATTAATCTGATCCACTCCTCCAAGGGTAAGTATTGTAGCGTTATAGTATTGGGCAGTTGATGATAACGTGAACACTAAGTCGTTAGTGCCCTCATTCGGATTAATAAGATACCAAACTTCAAAAACCTGCTCATCATAAGTTCCACCATCTCCTGTAAGTAGTATTGAGAAGTGCTCTGTTAAAGCAACTCCATCGTAGACAATAGAGGTAAAATCAGGCCGCCAACTTGATCGAGAACCAGCAATTAAAACCACCAAGACTTTATCTGTTCCTGAAGATACAGTATGAGAAACTGTTGTGCCTGCTGCAAAAGCTGTTTTATTTAAAAAGGTTGTATCCAGGATTGTTGGACGGCTTGCTGCCGCTGGTGTTCGAAAACTTGTATCTCCAGCGATAGAAAACTTTGTAGTAGGTGATGTCACATTAATACCGACATTGCCAAAGTTATCAACCACCAATCGTTCAGAGCCCCCAGTCGGAATCTTTACTTTATCCTCGTCAGCGGAAGCCTCCACTTCGACTTTGGTGTCAGAATCAGCATCAGCAATTGTGTCTCCAGAACCACCTCCTGTTTCGTCAGTGACACAAGACCAGTTGTAGGGGGGACCTGCTGACATTTGTAGCTTTTGACTTGAAGTACAGTTGGGAACGGCACCAGCTCCCATAACTTGTCCAGCACCTGTGCCAATACTGGAGCCTGTGAGGTAGCCATTATTGTTGGCCAGGGCATCGACTTCAGACTCAGAGAGCACAAAGTTAGAGCGAGTTATTTTTCTGAGGGCCCCGGCAGAAGTGTCAAAAATGAGAAGCTCATCAGTATTGGAAACACCTGTTACAGCAGTCGTTCCGTTTATATTGACGGATAAGGAGCGGTTTGCTGTTAGGTTACCGCCTCCGGTAAGACCCGAGTTGGCTCCTGTCAAAATAGAAAGAGAGGAATGATCTAAAAAGGAATTGGCATTGTAGTTATTTAATGAGGTGATATTAATTTGAGAGGGGTTGATGTTGATATCAATTTCGTTGTTGGCGACGTCATTGGTAACGGTGATGGCCGACGAGCCAGCATTAATATTCTTAAACTCTAAATTAGAAGATGTTTTTTGAACAAAAACACCCACACCAGCGGAGCCCACATTGGAGGCCGTATTGGCCTCACCGGAGGCAGCTGAGATCATATCGGTCCAGCTGCCAGCTTCATAGGCTTCAAACTTATTGGTTGAAGCATTATAGCGAATCATGCCGTTGGCGGCAGCCCCGGGTCTTTGGGCCGTGGTGCCAGAGGGGAGTGAGAGGGCATCTGTTTTTTCCGAGATGTCTAGAGAAACTGCAGGTGAAGGTACTCCGATACCGACATTACCGCTTTCATCAATAATCATTCTTTCTGTGCCCGCTGTATCAAAGCGAATCCTATTTTCGTCTGCTGACTCTTCAACCTGAATAAGGGTGTTACTGTCAGCATCTGTAAGAGAGTCACTGGAGCTGCCTCCTCCTGTTTCATCGGTCACACAGGACCAAGAGTAGGTTGGGCCTGCAGACATCTGTAACTTTTCACTTGAGTTACAGTTTGGTACTGCATCCGCGGCCATTACCTGACCCGCGGCCGAGCCAATACTTGAACTAGTGAGATAGCCATTGTTGCTCACCATAGTATCGACCTCGCTTTCAGAGAGCACAAAATTAGTGCGAGTCATTTTTCTTAAGGCTCCTGCAGAAGCATCGTGTATTAATATTTCATCTACACCAGCAATAGTCGTTTCAGCAGTCGCGCCATTGATATTGAGGCCAATATCTATTTCATTATTTCCGGTATCATTCGTTACTGTAATGGCAGGGGTTGCACTATTAATATTTTTAAATTCTAAATTAGAAGAGGTTTTTTGAACGAAAACACCCACACCAGCTCCACCTATGTTAGAAGCAGTATTGGCTTCACCAGAGGCTCCTGTTGAAATAAGATCTGCCCAACTACCATTTTCATAGGCTTCAAGCTTATTTGTGGAAGCGTTATAGCGAATCATGCCGTTAGCTGGCGTTCCAGGTCTTTGAGCAGTTGTACCTGAAGGTAAAGCGATGGCATCAGTTTTCTGAGATGCATCGTACGTCAGGCGTGAAGCAGGTTCTTGAAGTCATTTACCCTACCTCCTAGACTTGAAGCAAACATTCAAGACAGGAGGACACGGATGTCTCAACTCAACGATCT
>JAUIBX010000124.1 GCA_030427595.1 Bacteriovoracia bacterium
GACGTGGGCTGTTATTCATTGTCCTTTTTGCCGCCCTTTAAAGAGATGCACAACCTTTCGGCCATGGGCCAAGGGGGAGCACTAGGGGCAGGGGTTGACCTCTTCACCGATAATCCCTCTGTGGTTTTGATGGGGGATTCAACATTCTTTCACTCTGGGATAACTGATATTTCAAACTCTGTTCAGGCGAATCACAATATCACTTACATTCTCCTCGATAATGACAACACCGCCATGACGGGCCACCAGATGACGCCGGCATCAGGGATGAATGTGGAGGGGCGTACCCGTCCGCGCCAAGATATGCTCAATGCGGTTTATGCTCTTGGTGTAGACTACGCCACCGAGGTGAATCCCAGTGACCGCTACTTCTATAAGAACCTTATGCAAGAGGTGATTAAAAAGAAGGGCGTAAAAGTTATTGTCTCCAATAAGGAATGTGCTCTGACCTTTCATGGGCGAAAGAAGCGCGAGGAAAGGAAACTCTTCTCTGAAAATAAAACCATTAGTGAGCAGTCCTTCTTTCAGATTAACACAGATGCTTGTGAAGACTGTCGTGCATGTGTCGATGCCACAGGTTGCCCTGGTCTTGGGCAGGTGATGGATGCCTACGGCACTAAGGTGACTATTGATCAGCAAATCTGTGTCGCCGATAGCTACTGTACAAAGATTAAGGCGTGCCCAAGCTTTGAAGAGGTCATCGTCAAAGATTACCATCCCACTCTTCATCAAAAGAGTAGGGGGACAGTTGAAAAGCGTGAGCTACCAGAGCCCACCATCGAAAAGAGTTTTGAAAAAATCGCTGCAGGTGATGATCTCAGAGTCGTTGTGACAGGTGTTGGGGGCTCAGGGGTGACCACCATTTCTCGCGTCTTAGCTGAAGCCGCACGTAGTATGGGTGGCCGAGATGACCTTGACTTCAAGTTCGTGGATCAAAAAGGTCTTGCTCAAAGAAATGGTAATGTGACTGGTCACTTGGCCATTTATAAGAAAGGAAAGTCCTATGGGGCAGTAACCCCACTTGGAACAGCGGACCTTCTGTTATCACCAGACCTTCTCGATGGTTCCCAGCATGTGCGTTTTCTTGGTGACAAGGGGCTGTGCCTCTTAGATAAAAAGTTTCAGATACCATTAAGTCTCATGCTTGATGATGGGGTAGAGAAGAAGCCTCTTACTGAGGGAGAACTTAAGCGCAAGCTTGAAAACCTTCTCGGAGATAGGGTAAAGACCTTTTCCTTAAAGGAGCTTTCTTATAAAGGTCTAGGTAAGAGTGTCTACGCTTCGGCGATGATCTTAGGTGTGGCCTATCAGGCCGGTAAACTGCCCTTTTCTCAAGATGACCTCTATCAGGCCTTTCAAAAGGCGATCCCTAGAGCCGAGTTTGAAAATAATTGGCAGGCCTTCTTATGGGGCCGTGAAGTCTTCTTAGAAGGTGATGCTGACCTTCTCGATCGTTTCAAGAAGGAGAGAAAGAAAAGTCGTGAAGAACTTCTCTATCAATCAATAGAGGAGAGTTTATTGCCGTGGCAAAATAAGAAAGTCATCATGAATATTTTCAAAGACCAGCTTGAAAAATTAGTGAAGTACTTTCCCGAGGTAAAGCGCAGCCACCTTGTGCAATATCTTCATGACCTCTACATCTATGACCGAGGGGCGCGAGCGGCGGAGTTTATGTCAAAGGCCGCAGAGCTTGGTCAATATTTTAAAGATGACTATGAGCTTAAGGCCATGGCCCTAAGAACTCTGGCCAAAACCTACTTCGTTAAAGACGAGGTCTTCATTTCTCATATTATGATTAGCCCGCAAAAGAGGGCCTCTGATCAGGAGCGTTTTGGTCACCTTGGGCGTGGGATAAAGCTAAAGAGAATCAACCGCCCCGCTTTTGAAATCTTTGGGAAGAAGGTCGAGTTTGATGTCTCTCCCAAGGATTGGATGCTTAAGATTATGCGCCACATGCGTATTCTGCGTTTGATGCTACGATCTTGGCATTCTCGAGAAAGGCAAATCGCTAGTGATATTAGAAGAAGGCTAATTGAAGAAGTGCCGCGTCTGCCTGCAGATGAGCAAAGACATGCCTTAAAGAATCTGGAAAATATCAAAGGCTATCGTGACTATCGCTATGCCAAGAACGATAAGGCCATGGAGGCCCTTTCTTAATGAAGGTATGCCTCTCTACTCTCGTTTTCTTTATTAGCTTTCAAACTCATGCCTTCGTCCCTGGTCTCCTTGATCAGGGCAGAGAGATGGTGGGACTCATTGAAAAGGCCCGCCTCTGTTCTGTGGATTATCAGGCGAGTGGAAAGTTGATGACCTTTTGTAGTGGCTTCACGCTAGAAAAAGACGATCTCTCATTTCTTAAAAACTTAACCTTTGAAGGGTGTCACCAATTTCTTAAGCAAAGAGGCTACCAAGTCCTTAATCTTAAAGGTGATCAGGATGAAGCACCTATATCAGAAGAGGTTAAGAAGGACTTTTTCAATTCAACTAAATTGGCGTGGATGCTTCATAAAGAAAAGAAGATCCTCTTTAAAAATGGCGCCAAACGAGGAGACTGCCTTCATGAGGTTCTTCACTTTTATCAAAGAGAAAGAGGAGAGGGGCCACTCGCTCCTTTAAATCGTAAGAAGGCCGAGGCACTCTTACAAGACCATCTCGAAAAGGCGGTTCTTGAAGTCGAGAAAGTTGAAAAGAAGGGGGATAAGAAGAAGGCCCAAGAAATGGCCAATAAGCTCAAGCCCTTTATTGCCCTTCAACGAGAATGGCAAAAAATGATCAACTGGCTTGATGAAAAGGAAATCTATCAGGCCTTCTTTGATTATCATGAGCTTTTCTTCAATACGTCAGGAAAAAGCTCAGGAAAGAAACATGATCAACGGGACTGGGACATCGCCTTAGCGAACTTAGTTCGTCTTAAAGATTCCCTTTCTTGGGATCTGCGTGAGCGGGTCCTCTACTATGCCCAAGAGGCCCTAAACCAAAAGTACGCCAAGGTGGTCGTGCCAAGGACGATTGATAAAAATAAAGATGAGGCCTATTACGGTAACCTCTATAATCAAGGAAAAATTTCTCGAGATGACTTTGAAGAAAAGGTTATTGGTTTGCGAAAGTATCGAGCAGGACAAGACTTATTAGAGGCCCGCCGTAAAAAGGACCTCTATAAAGTTTTACAGGCGAGAAGTGCCCTAAGAAATTTTGATAGTGAAAAAGAAGACAAGGTCTTTAAAAACCCTCAAGTTAATATAATCCTCCAATTCTACAAAGAACTTCCTATGGTCCTAGTAGAAGGGGAACCTTTTATTCTTGATACTGGTGCCGCTGAGAGTATTATGCCGCCAAGCTTTCTCAAAAAATTTAAAGAAAGCGAGCTGCTCCTTCTTGGTTCTAAGGCCTTACAAACTGTTGTTGGTCGCACCGAGGCCGCTCCCGTCGTTCAGCTTCTTAACCCTCTCAAAGTAGGAAATATTGGGCTCAAGGGGCTGCGTTTCGTGGTGAGCGAGCTTCCCATTAAGGGCGTGGCCGGGCTTTTAGGGATGGACTTTTTTCAAAGAATTAATGGGGGCAGTTGGCATTGGGGAATTCTCGATCAGAAGCTTTCGCCTTGGAAAGGTCCAAAAAGTAATAGAGCTAATCAAAAGGTTGATATTTTTAAAGGTTACCTTCTTAGTGGGGGCAAGGGCGAAGTTGATGCCCTTGAGTTTCGCTGTGGAGATATTAAGGTAAGGCTTGATAGTGGCTCGCAAGTGTTAGGAGATATTCCTCAAGGCGCAAAACAAAAAAGCTATAAAGATTGTCATCAAAAACTAAAACTCCCTAGTGTAGTAAATAAAAAACTTCTGAAAGCACCCGTGGCCTCGGCGCTCTTTTCTCGTCGGGTAGACCTTAACCTCGGCCATGATTTTATCAAGAAGTTGGATCATCTCGCTTTTGATCTCAAAAGGCGGGAAATCCTTCTTGCAACCCGAAAAAGTATGGGTGGCAACTAACTATGAGCTCTCTTCGTGAATCTGTTTCGGTCATATTTAGATCCCGCAAGACTCAAAAAATCTTTGTTATAGAGAGGCAAAATTACCTCACAGTATTCCCTGGTTATACGGCTTTCCCCGGAGGCAAGGTCGATAAGTCTGATCACGAGTCATGTAAGGCGCCTTTTGACATGGAAGAGCGCCATTGGAATGCCCTTGATCGGGAGATGACAGAGGAACTCAACTTTTCTTTAAAGGAGAATTTGGATTCTCTTAAAAATATTGAGCTCTTTGGCACGGCCATTACACCTGAATTTAATCCCTATCGCTTCCGTGCTCATTTCTTCATTATTGATCTTGAAGAGGAAATACATTTTGATGTGGATGAAGGGGAAGCAAGAAAGGCCGCGTGGTTTCATCCGGATGAACTTATAGAGCGCTATCAGAAGAATAAACTGATGGCCGTTCCTCCCATCATTAAAATGTTTACGTGCTTAAAAGAAAAGAGCTTTGAGACGCCCGTAAACTTAAGTCTGCCCCATATTGAAGGGCGAGAGGTTCCTATGATTGAATCGCTCTACGGAGTGAAACAATTCCTTCCGCTTTCTAATACTTTTCCTCCCGCCAAGAGAACCAATTGCTTTATCATTGGCGATGCTCCACTACGGCTCTTGGTGGATCCCTCTCCTAAAGACGAGGAAGAAAAGGAAAAATTGATAAGAAGCCTCGATAAAATCGGTTTTGATGCCTTCTTTATCTCCCACCATCATCCTGATCATCATGAATATTTGCCTTCTCTCTTTGAACATTATCAAAAGCCCGTTTATATGAGTGAGACGACAGAGCGCTTTATTCAAAAGAAATGGGGCCAAGACTATTTGAAAGGGATGGACATTCACCATCTGGTGGAAGGTGATCAGTTGGGGACAACTTTAGGTAGACCTCTTTTTATCTATGAGGTTCCAGGTCACGATGAAGGCCAGCTGGCCCTTGCCCCCCAAGACCTTAGCTGGTTCTTTGCAGGAGACCTTATTCAAACTGTGGGCACCGTTGTGGTTGGTGGTGATGAAGGGGATATGGCCAAGTATTTCAAAAGTCTTAATAAGGTGATTGCTCTTAAACCCAGCTTTGTCATTCCAAGTCACGGTATCGCCATTGGGGGGACCCATAAGCTGGAAATGACCTTAAAGCACCGTCAGCATCGGGAGGATACCATTATTGATCTGCTGCGCTCTGGTGCTGATGAGGATAAAATTTTAGAAGAAATCTATGAGGGGCTCGACGAGCGCCTTATCAAGTATGCTCGTAAAACCATAAAGGCCCATATGGATAAAATTTATCGTGAAGGGCTTTTGGACGACTAAGGCGACTAAGAAGAAACTAGGGGTTAAAGGCGTCTACTCTCAGGTAGACCCTCATGCGACTGATGGTGAGCCCCTCAAAAGAAAACTCCTCACAAAAGTAAGACTTCTTTTGGCCAAGTTCTCTTTCAAGATCAAGCTTCTCCCAGCTCTCATTGACATAAACATCCGTAACACCAAGAAGACCTTTGAGTCCTTCTCTTAGTGAAAGTTGTAAAGGCCCATTTAGGCCTTCGAGGGCCTTCTTCTCAAGTCTTGTGAGGGCCACTTCTCTTTGAAGGGGCTCGACATTGCTAGAACCGCCCATGAGATGATGAAGGGCCTCGGCAATAAAGCTAGAGCCAAGAACCACAAAGCCGACAAAGCCTTTGCCTTCGTGACTAAAGGGGAGGTACAGAAAGGATTCGGCATACTCCTCTATTTCAGGGGCGAAGAGAATACTACTTTCTTGTTCACTGGGGATATTTGATATTTCAAGGCCCTTAAGCTGAAGAAGTTTGGGCCATGAGCTTAAGAATTTATGACAGAAAAATTCTGACTGATACTTATTCGTCTTAGGTATAAGAGGTTTTGTATTACTGGCCGTGAGTAGCTTAACCCAATCCTTACTTTCTCTTTCTCTCAAGGTTTCTGACCTTCTTTAAGTGTGTCAAAGGAGTAGGGCAAAAACTCCTTGAAGTTCATTCTTTTGAGAATCCCCGCGCCATTTGCCATGTAGATGGGAAAGTCCTTATCACAAAATTCATTCATGATCTGGAGGCAAAGAGCACAAGGAGGTGTTGGGTTATCCGTATTGGCGACGACAACCACATAGTCAATGGGACCATATCCTTTCTCGGCCACGCGAGAAAAAACGGCGGTTCTTTCAGCACAGTTGGTACCACCGTAGGAAGCATTTTCTACATTACAGCCCGGATAGAGCTTATCATCACCTTTGAATTTGATGGCCGCTCCAACAGCAAAGTGGGAGTAGGGTGAATACGAATTCTTTTGGGCCTTTAAGGCCACTTTGTAGGCCTCTTCAATGGCGGGTTCAACTTTTAGTTTTTCGCTCACAACGATCCTTTAGGCAAAGAGGTCAATGGCATAGCCATTATGCTTTCTCATATTAATGACACCAATATCTAGTATAAGGTATTGTCCCTTGATTCCAAGAAGAGTGCCTTCAACGGTGGGTTTCTTGTCAAAAGAGAGGCTTGAGAATTTTTCTGGCACCTCAAGAATAGGATATTCAATTTCTAAAACATCCTCCTCCACATCTTCTGCATCAGCATCATCGAGGAGATCTCCATAGGTATCGTAGATATGATCACGCAGTTCCTCGAGATCTGCATCTTGGTAGTCTCCTTTGAGCATTTTACGCCAATTGGTCTTGTCGGCCATCTCCTTGGCGATTTCCACTTCGATAGTGCCGCTGGTCTTGCGATCGGCCACTTTTAGAATAGGAAGCGCCTTGACGGCACCTTGATCCACCCAACGGGTCGGTACTTGAGTCTCACGAGTGATACCAATTTTCACGCCACTGGTAAGGGACAGGTAAATATAGTGGGGGATAAAGCAGTGTTTTTCTCCCCACTCAGGCTCACGGCAAGTGCCCTTGTGGTAATGACATAACTCTGGTTTGACAATACAGCTGTCACAGCGAGCAAGGGTGATGAAGTTCTTGTAGCTAAAGCCCTGACCATAACTCTTTTTGATCAGTTCTCCATCGTAAATGTCATAGATCTTCTCTTGCCATTGAAGTTTGATCTTCTTTCCCAAGTATGGGTTCATGGGAATAGTCTCATCACCAATGGGCAGACCATAGTTGACAGCGCCCTTTTCGGGAATCTCTGAGGTCATTTTTAAAAGACTACCTGAGGCTACTTTTTCCATTGCGATCCTTTTCCTATTGAAGTCTTAATTGAGAAATTGAATGAGGCTTTGTAACACCATTGGCGGAATTTCATGACCCCCACTAAACTCATGATAATCAACCTTGCGATGATAACTTTCAAAGATGGACTTCAGTTCTCGTGCCATTGATATGGGCAAAACGGGGTCGTCGACTCCGTGACTTTGAAAAATGGGACCACCCCAATCACAAGTGCTGAGCTGACTTTCAAATCGACTTCTCGCCACTAAAGTTGAAGATAAGAGGATGAGTTTTTGTGGGCGCAGTCCTTTTTCAAAAGTGAGGAAGTTGGCCATCATGGAGCCTTGGCTAAAGCCACCCAAGAGATAGTCTTCACCTACAATATCTTCGATAAAGTCTTTAACAATACCTGCCGCTTCCTCTAGTCCTTCTGGGGTATGGTCGGCAAAGAGGTGTTCAAAACCTCCTGTCATCATGGCCTTATTCATGAGTTCCATATCGATAGGAAACCAGGCCTTTCCCATCATGAAGGGACCAATTGGGACTTTTAAAACTCCATCGGGAAAATACCAATTGTAGTTTTTGAAGGAGGGGCTTAAAGAGGCGAGACCAGCAAGGTCTCGCATATTCGCCCCATAACCATGAAGAAGAACGATGGAGCTGGCAGCTTTATTGTCAATAAAGAGGTACTCAAGCTTATCGCCGTCTTTTTCATAGGTCTTCACTTCACTCATATCTTATAGCCCGGCGCCTTTTTTGATTTCGTCTACAATTTCTGGGTTGAGAAGAGTTGAAGTATCACCCAGATCTTTCAAATCTTTGGCCGCAATCTTTCTTAAAATTCGCCTCATGATTTTTCCTGAGCGGGTCTTTGGTAGACCGCTCACAGGTTGAATGACATCTGGTTTAGCAATAGGACCAATCACTTTATTGATGATCTCATTGAGTTCCGGCTTAAGCTCTTCAGCCGTTTTTTCTACTCCGGGTTGGCAAATGACATAGGCATAAATGCCTTGGCCTTTTATATCATGGGGGAAGCCAACCACAGCACTTTCAACGACACTTGGGTGTTCGTTAATAGCGTCTTCTACTTCGGCCGTTCCAATACGGTGACCAGAAACATTGATCACATCATCCACTCGCCCTGTAATACGATAGCGGCCTTCGTTATCGCGACGGGCCCCGTCTCCAGTAAAGTACTTTCCTGGATAAGTGGTGAAATAAGTTTCTTTGTAGCGCTCGTGATTGCCCCAAATGGTGCGGGCCATACCAGGCCAAGGGTTATGGACACATAGGTTTCCTTCAGCGGGGTTGCCTTCAATAATATTGCCCTCATTGTCGACGAGGTCGGTATTTACACCAGGCATGGGATAGGTCGCATGGGCCGGCACACTTTCAGTGACTCCTGCCAGTGAAGTAATCATGATGCCACCTGTTTCGGTTTGCCACCAAGTGTCCACAATAGGACAGCGCTCTTTTCCAACTTCTTTGTTGTACCACTCCCAAGCTTCCTCGTTTATGGGCTCACCAACTGAACCAAGAACCTTGAGGCTTGAAAGGTCATGCTTTCTTACCAACTCGATGTCCATGGCCTGAAGGGCACGAATCGCTGTTGGAGCTGTATAGAAGTGAGTGACTTTAAATTTATCGACAACCTCCCAAAAACGTCCTGCATCTGGGTAGGTGGGAACGCCTTCAAACATTAAAGTGGTGGCGCCATTCAGAAGGGGACCGTAGGTGATATAGCTGTGACCTGTGATCCAACCAATGTCAGCGGTACACCAGTAAATATCTTCTTCATCCATTTGAAAGACATTATTAAAAGTATAGCCTGCCCATACCATGTAACCGGCCGTGGTGTGCATAAGACCTTTGGGTTTTCCGGTTGAACCAGAAGTATAGAGAATAAAGAGGGGATCTTCGGCTTGCATCTCCTCTGGAGCACAATCGCTACTGGCCTTTTCAATCATGGGCAGAAGGTCATGGTCGCGCCCCTCTTTCATGGTGATGGAGCCACCGGTACGCTTGCGAACGAGGACGTCCTTAACAGTCGTGCAACTCTCTAAGGCTTCATCAGTAATGGCCTTGAGAGGAATGGTTTTATTTCCACGGTAGGCCTCATCACAAGTAATGACCATGGAGGCCTCACAATCTTGAATTCTTCCGGCGAGGGCCTGGGCACTAAAGCCTCCAAAAACCACCGAGTGGATGGCACCAATGCGGGCACAAGCAAGAACACCTGTCAGAAGCTCGGGGACCATGGACATATAGAAAACCACTCGGTCTCCTTTTTTGACCCCACGATCTTTAAGGACATTGGCAAAGCGGCAAACTTCAGCGTGAAGTTCTTTGTAGGTGTAAGTGATGGGGGCCTCTTTAGGATCATTGGCCTCCCAAATAACAGCTGTCTTATCTCCTCTCTCTTCAAGGTGACGATCGAGGCAGTTGGCGGTGATATTGAGGGTGGCCCCTTCAAACCATTTGATATCGAGATCGTTGAAGTCACCACTTTGAACCTTTTGCCAAGGTTTCATCCATTGATAGCTGCCAGCAATGTCACCCCAAAATTCCTGGGGTTTATCGTGGGCCATCTTCCAAGCTTCAAAATATTGGTCCTTGGTGCTGATACGATGAGGGAAAGGTGTGGCGTTTGTGGCCATAAATGACATCCTTGTTTGAGTGATTTCGTCCAATAAAGTTACTTTGCAAACGGCTCAATAGTATCCGTTTTGGGGCCGAGGTGACAAATTTTTGAGGCATAAATAAAGGGGCTTTTGAAGTCCCCAATAACAAAAAGTTCTTATTAATATCGGGGGTTTAGATGGTGTGGTGCTTCAAGTTACTAAAGAGTCTTAGAGCGTCGTCCCTAAGTCCCTTAAAATGGACCTATGCACTCAAGAATTTAGTGGAATCTGACGAAGAGATGGAGTGCCGTACTAGTTGCGAAGGAAGAGAGAGAT
>JAUIBX010000125.1 GCA_030427595.1 Bacteriovoracia bacterium
CTCAGAGTCAAAGGCATAGCCAACAGTTGTAAAGATGGCCTCTTTGATAAATTCCACCATATTGGCCAGGACCGTCCCCAGGCCCTTAAGGCAATTCCAAAAAAAGCCAAAACTTAGAACTTCAATTTGGTCTTCTTCTTGATCTTCACAGGTTATGAGCTCATCTTCGGGAACTCCTTCGCAAAGCTCACTCTTTTTCACCACCTCACACATGGCACTCCACTGGGCCTGATCAAGGGGCGTGGAGGAGTTTTCATCTTTATTGGCGCAAAGTACTCGGTAAGCATGTACGGTGTTGGGGGCACCTTGAAAGACTTCACTAAAGCTACCTAATTCAATTGCCAGAACACTAGCAAAGAGTGATTGGTATAGGATGCTTAGGATAATGAGTAAGCTTTTGAGCTTGGTGGAGAAAGACCCTTTCATGACTTTCTCTATCGGTTTCTTAGGACCTTAATATTAGAGAGAGGAAGGGGTCTTAGACAGAAAATAAGGTTCTCTCCTATCCAAGAAGATAGGAGAGAGGGTCCTTATAGAAGGTTGAGTGAATTGGTCAGATTGAGCTTGTGAGTGACGGTATCGCTTGCCGTCACGTCCTCAATGAATTTGGCATAGGGAATATTGATAAATTCACGATCAAAGCTCGTTCCTGAAGCCCAAGAGGCTTTTCTTGCCACACCAAAGTTTTGATTTTCATCAATCGTGACATAGAGCTCATCTTCGGGAGTATCAAGATGGCCCGCCTTTTCTCTTAAGAACTCTACAAAGCCTTTCCATGTCAAATCTTCATTTTGAGCGGTTACCCTTTCTATGGGACAGGATTCTCTTGTGTGGGTTTCGAGGTCACCGATACATTTGATATTTCCTGCCAAACCAATGAAGTTAAGCTCAAAGCTTGGATCAACATGAAACCCCAATTCTCGATGGTTATCCAGAAAGAGTTCGCTATCAATTTTGGCGTGAATAGCACCCATGAGTTCTCCTGTGCTTGTAAAGAGACCTGAGCCAGAGTTTCCACCAATAATGTCACAGGTATTGTAGAAGTTATACCTTGAACCTAGGGTAAAGGTTGATCCTTTTCCCGCGTATTCATTCTCATAGAGATTATTTTCTTCAACAAGCT
The DNA here is from genome assembly GCA_030427595.1 of Bacteriovoracia bacterium. Lineage (GTDB taxonomy): Bacteria > Bdellovibrionota > Bacteriovoracia > Bacteriovoracales > Bacteriovoracaceae. The sequence goes on from JAUIBX010000125.1 coordinate 1,124, forward strand.
TACATTCCTTTTTACGAATGTAGCCTTCTGTACCGGCAGAACTTGGGTCCATAGTGTAGGCATGAACAAGCTCACCATAATTGGGCTCATTTACCATGAATTTTACACTTGAACGGCTTTTTCTCGTTCTCTCAACTTCAATAAGAGCGAGGTCAATTTCTCCCCCCTCATAATCATAAACAGAACGTACGCGCGTACATTTCACCATCTCAGTTCCTGTGATCATATTCATGTAAGGCCCAGGAAACTTAACCTGAATATGCTTTGAGCAATCGGCTCCTGTGTAAGAGATATTCTTAGGAATACAGTGGGAATTTGTCAGCATAAGGCCAGGTTTAATGAGAGTTCCTGAGCAAACGCCAAGTTTATACTCACCATTATCTTCTTTATTATAGAAGGTGAGCTTGGCCACATTGTCAGGACATTCTGATTCAGAGCAAACCACACTACTTTTATTAAAGAACTCTTCAACTCTGGATTCTTCTGTAGTGGTTTCAACAATGCTGCTATTTTTCCTAGCTGGTCTTTCTCTTTCAGTGCCACAGGCAAAGCTTAGAAGAAGAGGGGCAATGAGAAGAACTTTATTTATATTTTTCATGATTTCACCATTATTTAACTTTAAATTTATTAGTAAGAACCGTAGTAAACGACATTGTAATCAAAGCGCAGAGCGCCTCCCTTTTCAAAGTCTAAGACCTCGATGGCCACAACATATCTGTTGTAGAGGTCTTCAGAAAAGATTAGGTAACGATGTCCTACTTTAATGTCACTAAACTGATCGACTAGTCTATTTTGGTAGGGACCAGCATTGTTGAGAAAATCAAACTTACTAACTTCAGTTATATTGGAGTAGTCCTGTGTTATATCAACAAGACCTGTTCCACTCTTAAAGAAACTACCTGTATTGATATAACTCCAAAGGTCTTCCTTACGGGAGTAGAAGTTAAAGACACTGGTAAGCTTCTCTCCAGCAGCAACTTCGATAGGAAAGAAGTTATTATGATGTTCCTTATCTAGTTTGGCCGTTCCCAACTTTTCATTGAGGTCAATGGCCGCTTCTGTATAAGAAAAGTAGCGTTGTGGCCTTTCTTTACCCAGAAGGGTGAACTCAACTTTCATGTAGGAGTTATCTTCAGCAATCTCCTTGATTTTGATAAGGTAATTTGAAAACCACCTATTTCCTAGCTCTGTTGCTAAATAGGTTTTCCCTGCCTCTGGCTTGATCGATGACTTTACACCCATATTCTTAAGAGTGTTGTAGTTAGGAAGTGCCGCTGGATTGACAGAACTAAGTTCAGTTACTTGATCCAACTCTAAAAGGTAGGAGCGATACCCTACATAGTGACCAATTCTAAATGAATTTCTATCAAAAGTTACTTCGCCATGACTGTCTTGTGATGAGTCTGCATAGAGGCGTTCCTCAAAGTCACTGAGACCGCTTCCAAGATTAAAATTAGAGGTATAGAAGTCATGATGCTCTTCATTTAAAAGAATAGCTTCTTTGACCTCACCAGGTTTTACCGCCTGATACTGACTGAGTTTTGTGCAGTAGTGTTGGCGGGCCATTTCGGGAGGTATTTCTCCGACCTCTTTTGATCTCAACTCATATTTATCACCTTCAAGGTGAGTGACCTTATATTTAACCAAATTAATTTTGGTGTTGTATCTGACGTGATTATAGATAAGGAAGGTTCCGCCTTCATTTTCAATAGAAAAGGACCTCGGTGACTTGGCAGGAATAAGACTCGGTGTAGCAGGCTCGATAAAGTGCTTCAGAGATACGCTTCCTGAATTGTAATTTTTGAGAAGGATATTTCCCTCTTTCAAACCCATGAGTGTGAGGTCTGCATAAGATGAATTAAAAGTGTCATAGGGGAAGATGCGACTTGAGTAATAGCCATAATTATCAATCACAAGCTTGCCTCTATCAGAAGAGTAGCGGCCATGCTCAATGGAGAAGATGGTAATGTCCTCGTCATCTTTAATCGATGTCCTTTCATTACCTTTGATCTCGATGATTTCTACCTTTTCTGTCGTAGGGGTTGCCGTCATCAACTCAGATAGGCCCTTTGTCATATTCTCATCACCATTACAGCTGTAGGAGCCTACGAATTGTTGATTATTCGAAAATACACTCGCGAGGTTTCCGGAGCTTCCCGAACCTCCACATGAGGTAAGGGCAGTTGCTAATAAGATTGTTGAGAGAAATTGTGATTTCATTTTTTCCTTCTTTTTCAGTTCAGATGTGAAATTGATGAATAATTAACTAGCATGAACTGAGGGCCTTTCATGGACCATTTCATAACGATTTCATTAATGTATGGGGCATATTAGCAGACCCAAAATTTCTGTGGGGAAAAGGTCTTTAAAGCAGTAATATCTACAAAATTTGAAAAATCTCCTGTAAAAAGGTGAGTCAAAGACAGTTGAAAAGGCTTAAGAAAGGTGTCTTAGTAGTTAAAATTACAGAAGACCTGTTTAGCCTCTTCATTAACAAAAAAGGTGAAAGTTTAATGAAGGCCATATGCTTTAGTGTTCACGATTTTGAAAAGGTTTATCTAGAGACTTGGGCGAAGAATCTAAGCCTGGAGATCGATTTTCTCACCGTAGGCCTTACTGGGGAAACAGTTGATCTCGCCCGTGGTTATGATGCTGTTATCTGCTGGGCCAACGATAATCTCTCTGGCGCCTCTCTCAAGCATTTGCATAAGAATGGCGTAAAAATGGTCTCTCTACGCTCGGCAGGCTTCTCACACCTTGATTTTGAGGTCGCTAAGGAGCTGGGTCTGGTCGTGGGAAGGGTTCCCTCTTATTCCCCTGAGGCGATTGCTGAGCACACTTTTGGTCTTTTGATGTGTCTTAATCGCCATTACCCACGTGCCTTTCAAAGAATAAAAGATTTTAACTTCACTTTAGAAGGCCTTGAAGGGGTAACCTTAAAAGGAAAGACGGTGGGGGTCGTTGGGGCCGGCCTTATCGGAGCCGCCTTTGCCCGCATCATGAAGGGAGTTGGCTGCCAAATTCTTCTTCATGACCCTAATGAAGACCAAGAGCTTGCTAGGGAATTAGGGGCAAGTTACATGGGTCTAGAGGAGCTTCTTAGACAAAGCGATATTGTGAGCCTCCATTGTCCTCTTAACTATAAAACACGCTATATTCTCAATAAAGAGACTATTTCTCTTATGAAGGATGGTGTCTTTCTCCTCAATACAGGAAGAGGAGCCCTTATTGATACGGACGCTCTGATTGCCAACTTAAAAACCAATAAATTCAGAGGGGTTGGTCTTGATGTTTATGAGTATGAAGAAGGGGTCTTTTTTAAAGATCACTCTGATCTAGGTCTTAGTGATGAAAAGCTCTTGCGACTCATGAGTTTTCCTCGTGTTCTTATTACTTCGCATCAGGCCTTTTTTACTGAAGAGGCGCTTGAGAATATTGCCAAGGACTCCTTACAAAATGTGAAGGATTTCTTTGAAGGACAAGAGCTCCCTGAAGGTCATAAGGTCCTTTAATATATTAGAAGTTCTTACCTCTGATAAAACCACGTACCAAAATATTCCTCTTTCCCATAAACTCAAGCATCGTTTTGTGAAAGAGCTGGCCTTTTTCTTTGGATCTTAAAAATTGAATCATGGCAGCTGCCTTTTCTCTTAAAGATGTCAGCTTTGTGATTTCCTGCCATCTCTGGTGAATGAGTGTTGCTTTCTTAAGAAGCTTCTCTCTTCTTTGACTCTCGCTCTTATTGGAAACCTGTAAGAATTGTTGTCGACTCTTCTCCTCATGATATTGATAAGGGTCATAAAGCCCTTGAGCATAGCCAATGGCCGTCCAAATCTCTTTTGGGTCAGCATTGAGAAAAGTCGCCATTTGAGCAGCATGAATTCTGACCTTCATATCGATTTGCATATGCTCATAGTTTTTCTTGGGATTAACCTGGATGGGGAGTCTCAGTTGAGAGCCTGAATCTATCAGGTATTCTGAAATCTCTAAGATTTCGCTACCCTTAGTCTTTGTGTCTTCATAATAGAAGTGACTATCAAGAACAAAACCTCTCTTTTGATCTTCCTCAGAAAAGGATGGATGATTTTGAGAGGGAACCAAGGCGCTAAACCTAAGAGAGGTTTTCTCCTTATTTGAAAACCACTTTCTGTCTCTTATATCCTGTGATTCTAGCTCAAGGTAATCAAAGCTATTACCAGCTCGATCAGTGGTATTAAAGCTTCCCTCAACGAAGAGGTTTCGAAAACCACTGCGCCAAATAACCAGATTGACCATACCGTTTTTTTCATTGGAGTGGATATCGCCAACTTTGACAAGGTCCACAGTGACGGCCTGGGGGTCAGATTCTGCAAGGAGTTCAATTTCAGCAAAGTCTTGCTTAAGAAAGGCCTGATAGGCCTTCTTTCCCGTATCCGTTTTCAGGTCTAGGTCATAGACTACAGTGCTACTCTTTTCATAGGTATTCTTATAATTAAAGAGAAAGGGGAAGTGGCCATGAGAATTATTGACGCCAATGGTGACCGGAATATCGACGATGTCTTCAAAGAAGAGACCGAAGCCAAAGCCGATACCATTACTCTTATGACTTATCTTTTCAACAGAGATCAGAGCATGATCATCTTGTGCCTTTGCGAGAGTAAGTTTAAGGCTTGTCTTCATAGTAAGTTTTGATTTTGGACCTATGTTAATGTGGGCAGGAAGTTCTAGACCAATCATATTGGCAATACCTCCACCTGCTCGAATGAAGAATCCTCCTGTTGATTGAGTGGTAATTTGCTCACCTTCTTGAAGGTTTTCGATATCCTTAGGCAAAATAGGAATAGACTTCAGAGAGAAGGGGGCTTCAAGAATGGCCTCAAGGTAGCTTTCCTTCTTTTTCACATTAACAAAAGTCCTATTTTTGACAGGTCCTAACTGAATATAGGGAAAAACCTGACTAAGAAGGATATTTCCAGCGAGGGTTGCCCCTGACATCAGAAGGCCTGCGGGAATATTGATGGTATCGATGACCAACCAACCTTCTTCTAGGTCGGGAACAATCTGACGGGAGACTTGGGGCCCTATCCAGCCTTCACTATAAATTTCTCCTGCTAAGGAGAGGTCGCTTGTCTCCTGTATCCAAGCACGATTCTTTTGCCAGCCAAGGTACTTGTCCCATTTCTTTGCTGTCTTACCTTCGATTTTATCAAGGTATTTGATGGTCTCTTCTAGAGAGACCTGAGGCGTTTCTTCTTCTCTGTCTTGAGTAAAACCAAACTGAGAGAAGATAAGAAGAATCCCTAGAAAAAAGACTTTTCCATAATTGAAAAAACTAAATTTAGGGTTCTTTCTTAAGGTCATTTTTAAATTCATCCTTCTTTAGAGGTCATATGCTGGATCGTAATCACCAAAAATAAAGTAAAAGGGGTTCACATCATCGCCCTCTTCTTTTCTTAAAGGGATTGTGACGCCGACTTCAATCATACTTCCAAGGAAGGTATCCATAAGGTTTGCCTTAACCCCAATTCCACCTACGGCACGCACATTACCAAGGTCTTCTAGGTTGTCCCCAACGCTGGCCGCTTCGACAAAGATGACGCCCTTTACTTTCTTTTCCCAAATGGGAAAGCTATAGGCCGTCGATCCGCTGATAAGGACCTGACCGCCATCGCCATCTTCTGTAGCGATGCTCTTTCTTTCAAAGCCTCTTAAGGTCCCAGCTCCTCCTGCATAGAATTTCTCATGAAAGGGAGCATTTTCTGAAGCGTAGCCAATGGTGACTCTTCCTGACAGGGTGTGAGATACACCATTATCATTTTCACCTAAGGAAGTTCCGCCCATCACTGTGGCAAAGGTTTTGAGGTAGGCCCCTTGATCGGCATAGCTAGGTAAGAGGGTCATGTGAACCTTCACTCCATCCTTAAGGTCTCCAGCGCTATCCTTGGTTTGTGACTTATAAAAGAGAGTACCAACCATGCCAACAATCCGGTCTTCACCGTTTGCATCGTAATCGGCCAGGCGAACTTCTTCATTTATTTCGGATAGATTAAGAAACTCAAGGCGTGTACCAAGACCTAGGCGGAGATTGTCATTGATTTGTCTTTCAATCATAATGGAAGCGGCAATTTTCTCTTCATCAAATTGTTCACTTGAAGATTGGGTATAGCTTGAGGCCACAGTCATGGAGTTTTGACTGTCAAAGAGGTGGGGGTCCCGATAGACTAAGGCAATTTTTGTCATCTCGGCCATCTGCTTAAGCTGAAGAGAAAGGGAGTTACCGCTGTTGAGAAAATTACGATCACTAAAACTTAATTCTCCCATGAGTCCATCACTACTTGTTCCGGCCCCAAAGCTTAGGGTTTTTGTACGGGCCTCTTTGACTTTAAAGATAAGCTGACCACTTGTTTGCGCTGTTGGCTGAAATTCAACCTGAACCTCTTCAAAGAGCCCCGATGCCTTGAGTTTTCTGAGAGATTTTTCTATTTTTTCAGAGTGAAAGAGGTCACCTCTTTCTATTTCTACCTTGAGAAGAACTTCTTTTGTGGAAACATTTTGGTTGCCTTCAACTAAAATATCTTCAATGAAGAATTGCTCACCCTCTTGAGAGTCAATAATAAGAGTCTCATTATAGCTATCGTAAAAAGATGAGACCTTAGGAAGGGCGTGACCACGGTTTCCGAGATATTCTCTTATCTCCTGGAGAGTCTTTCTCACTGCCTGGTTGTTAAAGTAGGCAACTTTAGGGTTTGAATGGTGTTTTGAATGGTTATGGTGTGGGGTCTTCTTACTTTGACCATACTTATTTTTAAAGCGCCAATGAGAAAACTTCTTAGAAAGCTCTGGATAGCTTCCCGTATTTTCAAATCTTATGTCATTTATTCGGTAACGATGACCCTCATGAATGATAAATTCGACTCTCACTTCACCTTCATCATTATATTTGTATTGAGATGTTACTTTGGCATCGAGAAAGCCTTTCTCAACATAGAAATTCTGTAAAGTCTTAGTATCTCTTTCTAGCTGATTAGCCGAAAAGGTCTTATGTTTTAAAAAGAAAAGGGCACGAGGTTTAGTTTTAATTTCGCTTCTAAGTTCACTATAGCTGAGCTCATCCCTTCCCTTAAATTTTAACTTTTTTACATGGAGCTTTTTTGTAGGGGACTCAATTCTTAGGATAAGGTCGACGTCTTGATTGTAGGGGTCCTGATTAAGTTCATGGATAACTTGAATCTTTGGGTAACCATTTTCAATAAAGTGATTTTTTAAAATTCTCTTATCTTTTTCTAAGTCAGAGGAGTTAAACTCACCATTTCGTTGCAGGTTGAGCTTCTCTCTTAGGCCTAGGGGCATCTCGATATCCTCAGTCGTGAGGATTCGAAAGGAGGCCAAGTACCTTTTAAGTTGAAATTGGAAGCGAATGGCGATCTCTACTCCATCAGGAGAGAGAGGCTCTATTGAGGTCATGATATTTTGAAACTGAGGATAGTTGTCTTTAAGAGTATCGATATCTTTTATGAGGTTTTGGGAGTCAAATGATTCGCCTTCTCTTGTCTTTAGGCTTTCCTCATCAATAGTAATCTCTTCACCACTATCACTGACAAAAGAAATTTCTGAGATAAAAGGTGTCCTCGCTTGGAGTGAAAGACCAAGCATAAGGGAGAAGGTAATGAGGAAGATTTTCAAAGCTTTCAAAGCAACCCAGTTAAATAAAATTTTTATTTTTTTGACTGGTTGCATGATATGATTAAGTTATTGAAAACTCATTAAAAAGGCGCCAACCCTATGACATTTACAAGGGCCGTATGGGCGTTAAACAGTTTTTCTAAGGTGAATGAGTTTTTAAAGACTTAGGAACGGTAACGAATGACAAAAGATGGGTTGAGGTGGATGCTTCCCTTTCTATATTGGATAAATTTATCTCTCATGAGGCCTTTGAGGGCGCGGGAAAACTCCCTTTCTTCCATTTGATAATCAGGCCATTGACCCCAGAGTCCCTTTAGCTCCTTTAGGAGTTCAGCCTCTTTCTTTCTGAATTTTCCTAGAGAACGCAAATGAAAGAGGAGAAAGGCCTCTCCTTCATCAAGTTCAAATTGAAGGGCGTTGGTCACGGCAAGAATAGTTTGAGAACCCACGTCATAGGCGTTTTCTTTGCCCTTGGAATTGGCAAAAGGTGTGATCCCAGCCAGAAAGTCTCCAAACTTAAAAGAAACAGAAGTGATGTCTGGGTTATCTTCGCCGCTAATAACTGCTCTCGTAATGGTCTTTTCGATAAGGTTTTGAAACTTATCGATCGCCGTAAAGTCGACGGCCTCAAGAATTTGGGCGTGAAGCTCTTCAATCATTTTTTGATACTATCGGCGATCTGGCCTTTTGTCATAAAAAAGGCCTCCAAAAGGAGGCCTTTACATGCTTGAGAAGAGGAAATCTTAGAACCAGTCGTCGAAATCGTCTTGTGGCTCACTCTCGTTACATCTTTTCCACTGGAGTTGGTACTTGATACCTGCATTGAAGTCGGCACTATCCACTGTTGCGAGGGCATCATCACGAGTTGAAGCAACTCTTACCATCATGCTTGAGTTAACTCTTAGATTGACGTCAGCACCACATTTGGACCAAACAGTGGCCTGAACACCGAGCTTATTTCTAAGAACGTAGTCTTTATCTGTTGCCCCTCTAAAGCTTTTAGTGAATTTAGGTCCTCGGATTCCTGCAAAGAAGTATTCAGCAGAAAAACGCGCCTGAGCTCTACGGGGAAGGGAAACATAACCTCGGTAATCAACGTCAATAATACTGACTGAAAAGCCTTGAGGAACATGGACAGGAATGGCGATCGAGCAGTTCTTACGAGCAAGTCGTCGACCATTGATAGCACCTGCTTCGACAAAGTATTCATCAAAGATGATACTTAGGGATTTCTTGTCAGGGCTTAAAGTCGCCATGGCCGAGCCAGAAGGACAACCAGAACCACCATAACCAGGTTCACCAAGTTGAATGTCATTGAGGTTGGCCTGAGCAGGGCTTG
>JAUIBX010000126.1 GCA_030427595.1 Bacteriovoracia bacterium
TTTAAATTAGGACCACGCCCACCTCAAGGGTTTCTAGAGCTTATGGTCAGGCGAGATGTTCCCATTAATTCAAACTTCATCCTGGCTTGCGTTCTCATTTTAATAGCACCATTTCTCAACTTTTTTCGCTCAAGAGGCTTTGAAGTCTCGAGGTGGAGCAATAGTGACTACAGTCCCTATAGTGTGGAGTAAAAGAGATGTATAAAGTCTATTGCACAATAATCGTCGCCCTCTTTGCCTATGTCTCTTTCACTGGCAGATCACTCTTTAACCCCTCTTCTAAAAGGAAGTGGACCCAACCCGGTAAACGCAGCTACTACTACCATAAATAAATAGCTCTATAAGGAGATTTCTATGCAAAATATTATCGACTTTAATCAACTTCTCTCGGCCATGGTCTACACCACCTTTGGTAGTTTCGCCTTTGCCATCGCCTTTAGAGTACTCAATTGGCTCACACCTAATGACTTTTGGCATGAAATTCTTGAAGAACACAATCAGGCGCTGGCCATCGTCATTGGTGCGATATCTATTGGTCTTTCCATCATTATTAGTTCCGCTGTCAAAGGATAGAAAGAAATGGGAAAGGCCCTCCTCATTAGCGTCGCCCTGATCAGTACCTGTGGCCTCGTTTATGAACTCATTGCAGGAGCTCTTGCCAGTTACCTTCTCGGAGACTCGGTTACCCAGTTCTCTCTTATCATTGGGACCTATCTCTTTAGTATGGGAATTGGCTCCTACCTCTCAAAGTATTTTAAAAAAGGCCTGCTCGAAAGATTTATTCAGGTGGAACTACTTGTTGGACTTATCGGTGGTTTCTCGGCAGCAGTGCTCTTTATTTCCTTTGAGCATGTTCACTCCTTTCGCCTTCTCCTCTTTACGTTTGTGGTCATCACTGGCGCCCTGGTAGGCCTTGAGATTCCTCTTCTCATGAGAATCCTCAAAGACGAATATGACTTTAGCGATCTCGTGAGTAAAATTTTTTCAATTGATTATGTCGGCGCTCTCTTTGCAAGCCTACTCTTTCCCTTGGTCCTAGTTCCCTACCTAGGTCTTCTGCGCACATCCTTTCTCTTTGGTGGTCTCAATGTGGCCGTAGGACTATGGACCCTCTACCTTTTTAGGGACCGCATATCTAATAAGACAACCCTTTCAACCATGGGTTCCCTCTTCTTCGCTCTGATTATTGCGGGCTTTCTCGGTTCACAAAAAATGCTTCACTTTGCTGAAGGCCTAAAATATGGCGCTCCTATTGTGTATAAGAAGCAGAGTAAATATCAAAGACTTGTCATCACCCAACAAAATGGAGGCTTTCGTCTCTTTCTTAATGGTAACCTTCAATTTGATTCACGAGATGAGTACCGCTACCACGAAGCCCTTATCCACCCTGGCCTTGCAACACTACAGTCTCCTCGCCATGTCTTAGTTCTCGGAGGAGGTGATGGGCTGGCCGTACGAGAAATTCTCAAGTACCCATCCATTGAATCCATCACTCTCGTCGACCTTGACCCTGCGATGACAAAAATTTTTACCACAAACCCTATGCTGGTTGAACTCAACAAGGCCTCTCTTAAGCACCCTAAGGTCAAGGTTATCAATGACGATGCCTTTATTTGGTTGCGCCACAATAAGAAGAAGTTTGATTTTGTAGCGATTGATTTTCCAGACCCTTCAAACTACAGCCTTGGAAAGCTCTATTCTAAAAGTTTCTTTCTTGAATTAAAGAGGGCCCTTAAGAAAGAGGGGCTCTTTAGTATTCAAAGCACTTCGCCCTACTTCGCAAGAGAGTCTTATTGGTGTGTCGCTTCAACCATAGAGGAAGCAGGCTTTCTTATCACTCCCTACCACGCCTACGTGCCAAGTTTTGGAGAATGGGGCTACTTCATAGGTTCTTTTGGGCCCTATAGAAAACCTGAAAACTTTCCAGAAGAACTTAAATTTCTTACCAAAGCAAGTCTAGAATCTCTCTTTGAATTTCCTCCCGACATGAAACGCCTTCCCGTTCCCGCACAAAAGTTAAATAATCAGATCCTAGTTCATCTATTTGAAAAAGAGTGGAGCCGTGTCAACTAGGTCTTTCAAGTTGGATAGACGCAAACTTATTATGGGTGCTACTGGTTTGATAGGCCTTGGACTTTTAAGTAAGCGCGCCCTCTTGGATCGTCTCAATCAATTAACATCTGGTTCAATTCCTGGTTCAGTCTATGGTGCCAATTTTAAAAGAGGCCACCACCTTCTCTTAAAGAACCTCCATAGTAAACCAAGCCGTACGAAGAGGGTAAAAGTGGCCATTGTGGGAGGTGGTGTGTCAGGACTCAGTTGTGCTTATCACCTCAAAAAATACTGTCCTCATTTTAAAGAAGAGGATGTCATCCTCTTTGAGCTTGAAGATCACTTAGGAGGAAACGCCCATTCTCAAGGTACCACCGCGCCTTGGGGCGCCCACTACCTGCCTCTACCTAATCCAGAAAATCATGAGCTTCTAGAGTTTCTTAGAGACTCAAAAATTCTCATTAAAAATTCCAAGGGAGTTGAAACCTTTGACCCCTTTATGATGGTGGCAGCGCCACAAGAGCGCCTTTTTATCCATGGCCGCTTTCAGGAGGGCCTACTTCCCAAACAAGGACTCCCCAAAGAGGAAAGGAAGACCTCCGAAAGCGAGTTTAAAAGATTCTTCTCCTGGACTAAGGAGCTCACTCACACCAAGGGAAGAGATGGGCGCTACCTCTTTGACATCCCTATGGAAAGAAGCTCTCAAGACTCTCAATGGAGAGAAATAGATAACTTAAGTTTCAAAGAATATTTAACTCAGAAAGGTTTTAAAAGTGAGTCTCTTCATTGGTATACCAATTATTGCTGCCGTGATGACTATGGAACCACCAGTTCAGAAATTTCAGCTTGGGCCGGGATGCACTACTTTTGCGCCAGAAGACCAAAGCCTCTACCAGGGCTAGATCAAAACCCCAATGAGGTTTTCCTCACTTGGCCTGAAGGAAATGCCTTTTTAGTTAAGAAATTAAAAGAGAAGACTCCCTATCAAAGCTTATCAAAAATGATGTGCACCGAAGTGGCACAGGACCACCTCAAGGTCTTTGATTTTGAAAAGAAAGAAACTATACAAGTAAAAGCAGACCATATTGTCTTGGCCGTTCCTCAATTTATTCAAAAGCACTTGGCAAAGATATCACCAAAAGAGAGCGCCTTTCAATACACTCCTTGGATGGTCGCCAATCTCAAAATCAAATGGGATGAAGATCTTGCTAAAGTTTTGGCCTGGGATAATGTGAATTACCACGGAAAAGGTCTTGGCTTCATTGTTTCCCACCACCAAAGCCTGAAGGCCACTCACCGAGAAACCACTCTCACCTACTACTGGCCTCTCACCCATAGCGCCCCCCATGACGCCAGAAAATGGGCACTAGGTCGCGAACATAGAAATTGGACAGAGGATATTCTAAAAGATCTTGAACCGATGATCTTTGACCTCCGTGACAGGTTAATCAAAATCGACGTGTGGCCCTGGGGTCATGCCATGGTCTCACCTACCCCAGGATTTATGTTTCAAAAGCGTTTAAGCACTTTTGAGCTAGCTCCATCAGTTATCAGTGCCCACAGTGATATGAGTGGTCTCTCCCTATTTGAAGAGGCGTTTTATCGTGGCGAGCAGGCGGCCCTCCAGATTAAGGAGAGAAGCTCCTCATGACGGTTCAAACAATTGCAAAAAAAGAAGATTATCTCTTTCCCTCTCAAAGGCGAAAAGAAAAGCTTTTCATTTTATGGCCACCTTTTCTCATAACGGCCTTTGTCCTCCTGACAACACTCCTTAATCTCGCTCCTCAGGAGACCAACCCCTTCACATGGCTTCTCGCTGTCGTCTTTATCGATGTCGCCCATGTATGGTCGACCCTCTTTCGCACTTACCTATCCCGTGAGGGGCAAAAGAAGTGGCAACGCCAATTGATACTTGTCCCTCTTTTTTGCTACCTCATAGGTGTCTTTCTTCATGCTCTTGGACCTCAACACTTTTGGCGGGTTTTGGCCTATTTCGCTGTCTTTCACTTTGTGAGACAACAATTTGGCCTCTACCGTCTCTATGATGGCAAAGAAACATCACTCTTTGATAAGGTGACTATTTATTCGTGCCCCCTCATTCCTCTTCTCATTTGGCACTTCAATGGGCCTCAAGATTTTTCTTGGTTTGTGCCTAAAGACTTTTGGTACTTTCCCAATGAAACTCTAGCAGGACTGCTGAAATGGATAGGCCCAAGTCTTGTCATTATTTACCTGTTGAAAGAAACACTTACTTTAAAAGAACTTCCCCTTAGACCTAAACACCTCATCGTTTTGGGAACTTTCCTTTCCTGGTGGACTGGAATCGTTTGGATGGCCAATGACTGGGCCTTTACTCTCACCAATGTCATTGCCCATGGAATGCCCTACTTTGGCCTGATTGCACTTAAACACTTTAATAGGGACGAGCACGCCAGAAAAGATCAACTGATCCCTCTTCCCTCTAAGGCCACTGTACTTTGGCCTTTACTCATTGTGTGTCTTTTAGCTTTCTTTGAGGAAGGTCTATGGGATATTCTGATGTGGCGCGATCATCCCGTCTTCTATGGTCTGCTTTACACAAGTGGGCCATTAGAGAGCTTTTCCCTCAAGGCCCTCATTGTGCCTCTTTTAGCGCTTCCTCAGGCGACCCACTATGCTCTAGATGGTTTTATTTGGAGACGGACCTAGTAATCCTAATCCCAAGAGTAGTCATAATAACGAGCACAATATTCTACTCCCTCATCATGGCCATCAAGACACCAGTTAGAGTCAACAACAGGACCACTCTCTTCACAGCAAGGATCGGAAGGTTCCTCATCGATTTAAACGGCGGGGTTATAGTTACAAGTCGTTTTGGTATTTTCCAGACTGTAAAGGCCAGCAACTTTTTCAAGAGTAGTCTCACAGGCCGTATCCTCTTCATGAACAGGATCACCAAATTCGTAATCGAAAGACATGAAAGTCGCAAAACTTTTTACGGTCAATTCTTTAACTTCATCATTTTCTTTAACAATCTTGATAATCTTTGGTGTTCTCACTACTCCATAAAGACCACCACTGATTTCTTCCCCTTCGAAGTGGAGGAACTTATCGACAGACTGATTCACCAACTTAATAAGATCTGCCCTTTTTAAGGGGTTATTAGTCACAATGGTTTGGCCAAAAACATTGGGTAAAGTTAAGGAAATAAGAATGAGAAAAAGAGCACTTTTCATGGAGCCCCTCCATATGGTTCAGGTTAACTCTGGTATTTAAATGTCTCCATAGAGCTATCACGACGCCCATAAGCTTTAAAATTAGGATTCTCTTAGGATATTTTCAGCACAACTTTTAAGTAAAAATTTCACAAAGATGAAAAAAACAAAACAACTCAGTGCGCAAAGGAAGACAAAAGACCTTGGCCCTTCTAGGTTGAGCTCTGAACTTTCAAATTTAGCCGGAAATTGGTTATGACTAAAAACGCCCTTATTCTCGTCGCTCTCACACTCCTTATGGTCTTAAGTATGAGCCCTAGTTTTGCGGCTGAAAGGACGGAAGGTATATGCCATCAAAAAGCACAAAGCTGGCAACAAGGTATGCACCAACTACTTCTTAATGATATCGGTATCATCCAAGGTTACTGGGAAGAGACAGACTACCATGTCATTACTCAAATCCATGATCTCGATAACCGCACCGAAACCTATACTTTCTCTGTACTAGCAGGAAATGACGAACTCGAAAGCTGGGTGTGGAAATACCAAGTGACAATCGAGGTATGGCTGGCCGCAGGTGGGACGCCTAGCTACTGCGATGTGATGAGTGCAACTTACCTTGGTGCTTTTGACTCGCAAATCGATTAGAAAAAAGAATTCACCCTATTTCTTATAAAGCTCGCGTGGGTAAGAATCCCTCTTACTCAACTTCTTTGTGTAATCATTAAGAACTGAATTATCACTAAAGGCCTCTCTAAAGCGCGCCCAGTTCAAGCAATGGGCCATCAAAATATCGGCCATGCTAAATTGCTCGCCCATAAGAAAATCATTTTGACTAAGATGATCGGTGACAATCTTTAGGGGAGCTTGAAGTTCATCAATCGCCTTCTTAATCATTTTGGGATCACGTTCTTCTTGTGGGTAACGCCAAATATGTTTTTCGATAGTAAAGAGAGGGGCATCAAGTTCTGTATTGGCGAAATGAAGCCACTTATTATAGAGGCCACGGGCCTTAGGCTCCTTAGGAACAAGTCCCCTTTCTGGGGCAAGTTCACCCAAGTAGGTCAGGATGGCCGCAGACTCCCACAAAATATAGTCCCCATCTTTAAGCGCGGGGACCCGCCCATAGGGATTGAGCTTTTTGAAATCTTCACTCAGGTGCGCCCCATTTTTAAGATCGACCTCAACATAGTTGAACTCAAGTCCAGCTTCCTTTGCTGCCCATACCGCCCGCATTGAGCGAGTGGCACCCATTCCATAGATTTCAATCATACTCTACTCCTGAATTAACTTTAGTTGGTATTCTTTAAAGCCCGCTTATTGTGCCATGACCACAATGGCCTAACCACGAACAGCGCAACATATCAGACTAATTTCATCAGTCAAAAAGTCCTCCCATCTGGTCAAACTTCCACTTATAATAGTCTTATGAAGTTAACTGTGTATTTCGCTCTCCTGATTTTTCTTTTGGGGTCGGTCCATGCCGCGCAAATCGGTATAGTGCGCAAAAACAAGGCCATCATTTATGCTGACCTCGATCTTAAAAGTCCAATAGGCTATGTACGAAAAGGTAAGGAGCTGGCCGTTGGCAATGTGAAACGCCGACGTGGAGAAGTGCTACCAGTTGTCGTCAATGGGCGCGTGGCCTGGATTCGCGTGGAAGACCTGTCTCTTCCAGAAGAACAAAAGCCCTTTGATCAAGATAAGAAAGTGACCGAGCACAATATTTTCTACGAAGAAGAAGTCAAAGATCCCCTAGATCAAAATAATTACCTCACTCTGAGAAGTGGACCTGCAAGCCCCAAGGCTAGTTTTAATAACAATGCTGTTGGTGAGCAGCAGGTTGACGTCAGTAACGCCACAGAAACCTCACTCATGTTCAACCATAAAAATCCCTACCATAGTATTCACTGGGGTATCGGCCTTGAGTATGTTTCGGGCACAACAGAACTCGTGAACTACCGCTCCATCAATGTCAAAGGCGGGATCGCTTGGGTGCCCATCCGCTTTAGCCTGCTCAGTATTGAGGCCTACGCCAATTTGGCCCTTTCGGGAGACTTTAGAGTGGCCTCTGAAGGGGTTGGTGAATATAAGGGAAATATGTATGGCCTTGACTACGGAGTCGCGGCGAGACTTTTTCCTGAGTCCCTCTTTGGGCTAGTCGCAGGCCTTGGCCTGACACAGTACCGCTTTTCCAATCTTGATCGTATTCAAACTATTGATGACGAGAGCTTAACCGAAATCACATCACTGAGTGCAACCAAAGTCTTTGTTGGTCTCAGCTACCGCTTTGATTAAACCCTATTTTACTTTTTTTAGTTCTTCCATGTCTATAAAGCTGGAGTAGATGACACAATCTGTATCCTCAACCCAATGCCGTCCATGGGCCGCATAAAGTACAGGGTATTTCATTTGAATGAGTGAATTAACTGCCTTCCCCTTAGCGATCAAAAAGAACTCCTTTTGAAAGAAGTTCTCTGTCAGTTGGTCTAAAACAACTTTTAGGTCTTGTGGGTCACTAAAGTCATAGAGGAAATAAATATCTGACTCCGGGATATCAAAACTCTCCTCAACGATATTTTCACATTTTAACCATTGAGGATTGAGACCTTGGAGTTGATAAACCCTCTTCCCTTCTTTGACTCTCTCCCCCACCATTTCATAACCAATGAAGTCACAATTTGGTCGTAGTAACTTCACCATCAGACCAACTCGACCATAACCTGCACCAAGGTCAATCACCCTCTTGACCCTAAAATCTTTAAGGAGATTAAGCGTCGTTATGATTTCACTATAGGGAGTTTGTAAGGTCTGAAAGGGCAGGCCCATCCACGCCCTTGAATGGTAGTCTTCATCATGAGGGTCTTGAGAATAAAGGTCTTCTTCAACTTTTAAAATATTAAAGCCTAAATCCTCATCCCATTTCATGGATTTTTCTCGTGAAGTCTTAAGACCTTCATTTTCGCTACTTTTGGCAAAGTCCTGCCAACGACAATCTTCCAAAAGAACGTAATTTTTTTTTAGGCTCATCGTCTCTTCTTATCGACTAGCGTGCATTTTGGCAAAGGTAGCTTTAGGGAGGTGGGCCAAAGAGCTCCATTTTACACTTCTTTACATCGGTCCTCACACTATAGAGTCCGCCGAGAGTCTCCTTATCAACCAGATAGCAGCCTCCCCTTTCATATTCATTGGGATGAAAATAGCGCACAACTAGAGGCTCCTTTGGTTTACAAAACTTCCTTGCCACCATCATCACAAAACCCTGAGGACCTTTTTCCTTATCCAATTCATAACACTTTCCTAGGAGCACCTTCTTCTTACTCTCAACTTGCCACTTAAAATGAGTTTTTTCTGGACGACACTTCTCCTTCTTGGTCAATCTGTATTGAACTTGACCTCCTAAGGCCACCTTTTCATAACATACACCTTTTAGAGGATCTTTTTCATCGAGAACCCAAGTGAAATCTTCTAAGCTTTCATAGCATTTCTTAAGGGGAACAGATTTTCTAAAGCCACCACTAAGGTCTTTAAGGTCAATCTCAATACAGTAAGGCCTTTCTTGGTAGGAAATGAGTTTGGTCTCTAAGCCTTTTGGCTCACACCTCTCTGGCGCAACAAACTGACGCAGTTTAGCTCCCTTGGTCTGACTATCTATGACAAAGCATTGACCACGAATGGGACTTGTCACGATAAATTGAGTTTCCGTTTTATAGAGATCAAAGCATTTAGAGGGCGCTACACCTTCGCGATAGGTACTATTGTTTTTTGAAGTGAGATAACATTGACCTGACTTCTCCTTTGTTTGCACCCACATATAGTGAGTTTCACGAGGTCGACAAAATTCGTTATTCACCTTTTTTATGTAACCTTGTGCCCCTTCCTCCTTTGAGACTTCATAGCATTTGGCCTCCCCTTCAACTTGCAAAGTGAGGTAGTCAATACTATGCGGACGACACTTCTTTAGGGGCTCATTAAATTTTTCCCCACTGGTTTTATCGTAAGAAACACAACGACCGGATAGACCATCTGAGGCCGGGATAAACTTGATCACGACTTGTTGTGGTTTACAGCGTTTCTTAGGGGCCGAAACCAAAAAAATCGCCCCATCCTCACGTTCTCCTTTGAGGTAGCACTTTCCTTCAATTAAATGATTTTCCAAAACTTGGGGTTCACAATCCTTTTGACCCACTGAACGGGAGTAACCCTGCCCAAGACTTTCCTTATCCACTTGATAACAGCGACCCCCTGGACCATCAGACTTTTGCAACCAGAGAGTGGTCACCTGGTCTTCTTTAGGGCGACAGTTATCTGAAGGGACCCTCTTTTTAAAGACCTCACCAAAGGTTTTACTATCGACTTCTAAACAGCGGCCCTTCGGTGGATTTTCCTCTGTAACCTCCCAACGAAAGACCGTAGGTTGATAGGCCATCGTGGTTAACTGGAAAACTATGAAGAATAAGAAAAGGATGGTTTTAATCACCAAAGAGGACACCCTCAAGAGTCTCGAGAAAAACTTTCTTACCAAAAGGTTTCTTTAATGCACGATGAGCCCCTCTATGAAGGGCCATCTCCATCAATTCATCAGCACTGCGATTGTTGGAACGTGAAGCCCCACCACTGGAGCAGACAATAATCTTAAGGTAGGGGTAAAAGCCTGAGACATGTTGGATAAATTCCATTCCATTCATCTCGGGCATCATGACATCGCTAATGAGAAGGTCAAAAGATTCACTATCTCGCAATACCTCTAGGCCTTCTATGGCATCTTTGGCACACTCATAAGTTACCCCCTCTACATCATTAAGATATAGGGTCATGATGTTTCTCATATC
>JAUIBX010000127.1 GCA_030427595.1 Bacteriovoracia bacterium
GAGCATTGAGGTAGTCCGCTTCAAGACCTTCATCTTCAGGGACCGGCTTGTGACGGTCTTTGTAATAGAGTTTGGAAAAATCTAAGCTATCCGCATCCACCACGGGTGCAATGGCATCGTAGAAGTAGAAATCTTCAGGTGAGATATGTTCGAGCAGCCACTTTTCTAAAGGTGAGGTTGTTAGGGGACCAGTGGCAATAATAATGTGCTGGCAGCCTTTTTCCTTAGCGAGAATTTGAGGATCACTGACCTCCAGGTCAATAACCTCAATGCGCTCATTACTGTGAATGACCTCGGTAATCTTCTCAGAGAAGGCCACGCGATCAACAGCAAGGGCGTCACCAGCAGGCACGGCCGTCGCCTCGCCCACTTCCAAAACCAGGGAGCCAAGACCGCGCATTTCATGCTTAAGAAGACCATGGCCTGAGTTGGGGTCTTTGCTCTTAAGAGAGTTGGTGCAAACCAGCTCGGCCATACTTGTTAATTTTTGGGCAGGATTGGGTGCCTTTTTCTTACTCTCAGCAAGGACAACACCCACACCATGACGAGCAAGAAAGAGCGCCGCTTCTGTGCCGGCCAAACCAGCCCCTACCACCAAAACCTTAGGTGAAGTTGAGCTTATAGAGGATTCATGCGTAGCGTTTTGCTCCATCTTGATATATTCTCCTAGCGGATATGAGTGTGATGGGGTTTATTTACCTCTACGGGATCTTTTATGCAAATCGTCTTAAATCAAACCCAACATATTATTGGGGATTTCGAGCAAATATTTCAGGATCTTAAGCTCGCTGTTAAACGGTCTGAACAAGGCCAAAGTAGCGCTACTCTAGAGATTTTCCCGGAACTCTATTTAACAGGTTACCCACTACAAGACCTCGTTCTTCAAAAGGAGTTCATCGACCGTTATAACGAG
Organism: Bacteriovoracia bacterium; assembly: GCA_030427595.1. Classification (GTDB taxonomy): domain Bacteria; phylum Bdellovibrionota; class Bacteriovoracia; order Bacteriovoracales; family Bacteriovoracaceae. The sequence continues at coordinate 914 of JAUIBX010000127.1, forward strand.
GCTCTTAATAGCTTTGATAAGTGGCTAAAAGAACAGAACCCTCAAAAAGAACACCTCTGCCTAGTTGGTGGACTGACCTATGAGTTTGATGAGCAAGGCCTGCCCCTTTATATCAAGAATGTGATTTTTGCCTGCCGTTCAGGTATCGGGGTTGAGGCCCTTTATACCAAGTGCCTTCTTCCTAACTACGATATTTTTGATGAAGAGAAGTATTTTACTCCCGGTCTTGAGGCCGCAACCTTAAATTTTGCTGATAAGACTTGGGGTCTTCTGATTTGTGAAGACATGTGGTTTAGCTCCACCCACTCCACGGATCCTGTCAAACTCCTCTATGACAGAGTCAAAGAAGAGCAAATACAGCTAGATGGAATCCTCAACCTATCGGCTTCTCCCTACTTCATTGGCAAACAGGCCAAAAGAGAAACGCGGGCCAAGGAAATTGCTCAACTCTTTGAATGCCCCTTCTATTATGTAAACCGAGTTGGTGGTGAAGATGAGATCCTCTTTGATGGCCAAAGCTTTGCCACAGATGGAAAGAAGGTCATGCGCTCCAAGGCCTTTGAAGAGGATGCCCTCGCCATTAAGTCACTTGAGTACGCGGAAGAAAAGGCCGTTGCCTATAATGACTCCCATATTGAAAATAGCTGGGAATCTCTCTTCCAAGCGGACTTGAGTTCTGGCGAGGATAAAGGGCTTCCGCAACTCAAACCTTGGAATGAGAAAACCTGTGAGGAAGTTATCGAGGCCCTCGCCTTTGGTCTGCAAGAGTATGCTAGCAAGTGCGGTTTTAAAAATTTCTTAGTGGCCCTCTCTGGTGGCATCGATTCAGGCTTAGTTTTAACCTTGGCAAAGATGGCCTTAAGAAGCAGCCAAAAGCTTGAGGCCGTTTACATGCCAAGCCGCTTCTCTTCTCCCCTTTCCACTGAGCTGGCAGAAGAGTTGTGTGAAAACCTCAAAGTGCCACTGACTCACTTTCCTATTAAGTTCCTGCATTCGACCATGAAGCAAGAGTTCCAAAATCATTACCGCTCTCCATTAGATGGTCTTGCTGACGAAAATATCCAAAGTCGCCTCAGAGGTGCGATCCTCTACGCCCGCTCAAATCAGACAGGGGCCATGGTGATCAACACCTCAAATAAGTCGGAACTGGCCGTGGGCTACTCTACCCTCTACGGCGATAGTGTTGGGGCCATCAGCATGCTGGGAGACCTCTATAAGAGCCAGGTCTATGACCTTTCTCGCTATCTCTATGAGACAAGAAAGGAATTGCCACTCGCTTATATTGAAAGGCCACCCAGTGCAGAGCTCAGGGAGAATCAAGAAGACTCTCAAAGCCTACCGCCCTACCCTCGTCTTGATGCGATGTTAGAAGGTTTCCTTTCCTATCGCTTAACAAAGAAAAATCTTCACGATCTGGGCTTCGATCAATCCGAAGTGCAAAAAACCTATGACCTTTATACGAAAAGCGAGTATAAGAGAAATCAGTTTTGCCCCATCATAAAAGTGAAGGCAAAGAGTTTTGGCTTTGGCTACAGAATGCCTATTACCAAAAAAAGTTAACACTATTTCGCAGAGGAAAGACCCATGACCCAAAAAAATGTCGATGTCGTTCTTAAACAATGGAACCAAGTAAGAAAAGAGATTGAAGAGCTAAACAAAGCTGGCCAGAAATCCATCAAAGACCTGCAAAAGAAGGTCGACTCTTTTATTCGTTCTGCTGAAAAAGACCTGAAAAACGTTCTCGATAAGGATGTCCCCAAGCTCGTCAAAAAATTTCAACAAGAGAAGAAACATCTTGAGAAAGTTGTGGAAAAGAATATTAATGACGAAATCAAAAAGGCCAAGAGCTTTCTTAATGACCATAAGAAGGAACTCAATAAAATCCAAAAGGTAGTTGAGTCTTACCTACCCAAGGCCAAGAAAACTACTAAGAAGAAAACGACTAAGAAAAAAGCCGCAAAAAAAACCGTTTCCAAGAAGGCCATCAAGAAAAAGTCTACGAAGAAGAAAGTAGCTAAAACGACGAAAAAGAAAGCGGCTAAGGCAACCAAGAAAAAAGTAGCGAAAACGACGAAGAAGGCTCCTGTTCGTCGTTCAAGCAAAAAGAAAGTAAGCCCAAAGAAATAAAAAGAAATAAAAAGAAATAAAAAGAAATAATAAAAAAACCTCAACCTTGACCACCGTCAAGGTTTCCCTTTGACCGTGAACTTATAATGGTTTCATGAGTTCACGGTCTGAAACCAACTTTCCAAGCAACCGTCGTGAGTTTCTAAGCTTTCTTAGTGTAGGATGGCTTGCGCTTACTTTGGCGGCTGGCGGTGTTCTTAGCCTAATCTTTCGCTACACTTTCCCCAATGTTAATTTTGAACCCGAGCTAGAATTCAGCGTCGGCAGACCTGAGAACCTCTCTCCAGGTGTTAACGAAACATGGAAGAACACCCATGGGGTTTGGGTTGTTAAGCAAGACGGTGTTGTCTACGCACTCTCCACCATCTGTACCCATCTTGGCTGTATTCCCAATTGGACTCCTTCAAGTCTCACCTTTGAATGCCCCTGTCACGGCAGTGGCTACTACACAAGCGGCATCAATTTTAAGGGACCTGCTCCGCGGCCACTTGAGCGTTACGAGGTTCGCCTTAGCCCCACAGGAGAGATCACTGTGAATAAAGGTCGTGTTTTTCGCCAAGAGAAAGGCCAATGGGGTCATCCCTCTTCTTTCATCGAAGCTTAAATAAGTATTTTTAAATACTTAGAGATTCTCATAACTTCTCGATCTTGAGTTCTTTGATAAAGTTATTTCCACATGGTGCCCCTTTAGCTAGCATAAATATGTGAAAAAACTAGAAAGAAGGCTCGGTCTTGGAGCCGTCGTCTCAATTTCCGTATCGGCCATGCTGGGAAGTGGTATTTTTGTGCTCCCGGGGATCGCGGCGATCAGCACAGGACCCTCTGTGTGGCTGGCCTATATTTTGGCCTCTCTTTCTGTCCTACCTGCGGCCCTCTCCAAATCTGAATTGGCCACAGCAATGCCTACTTCGGGCGGAACCTATGTCTATCTTGAAAGAACCTTTGGTCCCCTAGTAGGAACAATTTCTGGCTTAGGTTTGTGGCTCTCTCTTTTACTTAAGGCCACCTTTGCTCTGATGGGTTTTGGTGCCTATTTAAAAATTCTCGCCCCCCAAGTGCAGCTGGTTCCCACGAGTCTCGCGATCTTGGCCTTTATCTGCATCCTCAATATTTTTGGCGTTGGTAAAGTATCAGGCCTTCTCATGGTGGTAGTTGGTCTGTGTATTGTTCTGCTTGCGGGAGTTTCAGCTGGTGCCGTTTTCACTTTCAATAGCGCCTATCTCGACCCGCTCTTTCCAGGGGGCCTAACCGGACTAGCATCAGCGACCGCACTCGTTTTTGTCTCCTATGCAGGAGTGACTAAAGTTGCGGCCATTGCCGAAGAGATTAAGGAACCTGAGCGTAACCTTCCTCGCGGTATTCTCATTTCACTTGCCCTCGTGACCTTTGTATACGCCGGAGTAAGTTTTCTTCTCTTTGGTAACCTTCCCATTTCTGAAATCGCTAATAACCTGAGACCCATTTATTCTTTGGCCCTGACAGTTCAAGGCCCCCTCCTAGGCACCATTACCGCCGTTATTGCGGTTCTTACCATGAGCTCTATGGCAAACTCTGGCCTCTTGGCCGCCAGTCGTTTTCCCTTTGCCATGGCCCGTGACCAGCTTCTGCCCTCCTTCTTAGGTCGCCTCAACCGTAAATACCTCACTCCTGTGTGGAGTATTATTATCTCTGGTCTCCTTATGGCCTTTGTCCTTCTCAATATGGACGTGGCAAAGATTGCCAAGTTTGCTTCGGCCTTCATGCTCATTATTTATATGGCAGAAAATATTTCAGTCATTGTCCTAAGAGAGGCACGCGTTCAATGGTACAAGCCTGACTACAAGTCGCCCCTTTATCCCTTCACTCAAATCATAGGGATACTTCTTAACGGCATTCTCCTGTCCTACATGGGCTATACCCTCGTCATGCCGGCCATCATGTCTATTTGTATCCCCGGTCTCATTATCTTTGTCCTCTACTCCCGCAGAAAAACCTCAAGAAAAGGTGTTCTCGGTATACGGGGAAAAAGACAAGACCTCGTTGAAGAAAAAGTAGAAGTGGTTTCACGGGCGCGTTTAGAAGATATGGATCTTTCCGTTGATGCCAATGTGGTTGTAGCCCTCTTTGGAAAGGAGCGCTCCCCTGAAATGCTCATTGAGATGGGAGTGGCCTTGGCCGAGCATGGAAACTGTGAAGTCGCCCACATAACGGAGGTTCCAGAACAAACCGACCTTAATGACCTGATGGATGAACCAGCAGAACTGCGCTCACTCAGAAGACGAGTTGTGGCGATGGCCGTTGAAAAGAAGGAACCTATTACTTTTGATCCCGTTGTTTCTCACGACCTGGCCAAAACTGTTTTTCACATTAGCCAGCGTCTTCATTGTCAGTGGCTTCTTATTGAATGGCGTGGCAAGACTGCAGGGGCCTTCACTATTCATAACCCGATGGGCTGGCTTAAAGGCCACTTGCGCTGTAACCTAGGGATCTTTAGAGATGCCGGAGTTCGCTATATTCGAAAAATTCTTTGTTTTATTACGGGAGAAGAGTCTGACGCCATCGTCATCTCCACTGCCGACCATTTGGCCGAGGTGAACCGAGCGGATATTACCCTTTTAAGTATCCTGCCTGAAAATAGCCCAGAGGAAGTTCAGCAAAGGACAGAAAGGGACCTCAAGGAATTGGCCAAAACTTGTATTAGTCGAACGTCGGTGGAACTCATTGAAAGTGACGAGGCCATTGATACCGTTATTTCCCAAACTGTAGAGTACGACCTCTTTATCTTTGGTGGCTCTCAACATACTTTTGTTTCTAACCTTTTTGGATCAGTGGATGATCGGCTTATGGCCAAGGCGGCCTGCTCTGTTATCTCTGTTCAAAGTGCCCCTGAATACGAGTCTGATGAAGATCTTAAAGATTACTTTAACTAGCCTCCTCCTTCTTATGGCCAGTGTGGTCTGTGCGGATAACGCCAAAGTTGTGCTCTTAAGAGGAAAGGCCATCTATAAACCTCCCGGTCATAAGCCCTTTAAGCTTAAAGCAGGCCTCATCATAAAGAAGAATGGTCTCATTCAAACAGCGAAGGGTTCCTTCCTTCGTCTTCGTTTTGAAGACGGCAGTCTTATCAACCTCGGTCCCTCAAGTTCCATGACTTTAAATCATGAAAAGAAGGGCAAGCCCAAGTTGGTAGAGCTCTTGCGAGGTAAAATTCGTGGAGCCATTAATCCCGATCAAAAACCGCCCAAAGGTTATGACCACAAAATGATCATCAAAACTCGTTCGGCTTCTCTAGGAGTAAGAGGAACTGATTTTGTGGTCGTCTACAATAAGAAAAATCACATCACTTCCAATATCACCCTCAAAGGTGAAGTTGATCTCTATAAGAAATCAGATGAGGAAATTTTTGAATCGATTCGAGAAGAGTTTGATCAAGGTGGGAAACGAGTTCACTACGGCCAGGATGATCAACTCGATGCTATCGAACAAGACTTGGGTCACTCGAGTAGCAAGCGTATTCCTGTTGGTCACTTTGCAGGTGCCTTCCCCTCCTATGAAAAAACCATCGATGCTGTGGCCATTTCTGAAGATCAACTCAAGGCCCTTAACCGCAACCGAAACCTTACCCTTGGTGGAAAGCGAAGACCTCGTCGAGTGGTCACGAGTGATGTCAGCTTAGGCGATATTGAAAACCCCAATCAAAGTTTAGTCCCCCAGCCTCAAGGGGAAGAGAAGCTCTCTCGGAAGAAATACAATAAAGTCAAAAAGGATAGTGGTGTGCGCCCGGGTGGCCTTGTTGACCTGAACACGGGCATCTATATCGCGCCTCCAGAGAATGCCCCCTATGACCCCAAGACTGGTCGCTACCTCCTCCCAAAAGAACTTGGTGGCCTTAATCCTGACACTGGGGAATATGTACCCCCTCAAGGGGTGACCCTTGATCCTCTCAATGGCTTTAAATTCTCTGACAAGCTCCCTAAGGATCGAAACTTAAGGGCAAACCTTCAGAGACTAAAGAAACTCTCGGGTCCTTTTAATAAGCAGCTTAGTGAGGCCCTTTCTATCTTTAAAGAGGTCACGCGCCTCGATCTTCACGGGTTTGCCAACTACCGCTACCTCACCAATGTTATTGAGAATTATTTTGGAGAATACCGCCGAGTCACTAATGTCCCCTCTATGATGTGGGACCTGCAAGGTTTTGCTGGCTTTCAACTCTTTCACAATGAAGACTGGCTTATTTATCCCAAGGGTTATTTGAAGGCCCGCTACTACGAAAGGGCCTTGCCTCAAGTGAAAGAGCAAAATATGTATACAGGCATGCTTGGAGGAGAGGTTCACCATAAGCACCGTTACTTCGGTCGCAAAGCGCGACTGATCCTAGATCTCCAGTTCACCACCCGTTACATGGATTGGCGCCGGCGCAACCTCTTTGACTTCTATGTGGAGGATACTGGCCTGATGATTAAGGAGCGCTTTTCCTTTAGCAGAACCAATCACTTTAGTGCCTATTATCAAATCCGTGCTTATCAAGGCTACCGCGACAACGACCATGGGAATATTCACAATATTGGCTTCAATCAAGAAGTTGAGTTAGGTGATATTTGGTCTCTTCTTTGGGGGGGAGAATTTAGTTATAGAAGAGATAAAATCGATAGCCAAAAATATCAAATCGCTGCTGGCCACCTCAAATTCAAATGGCGCGACATCATGCCTAAATCAGACCTCACTTTTGGCTACACCTACCAATACCACAATACTCGCTTTGTCGGTCCCTTTGGCGATGCCCGTTACTACAAGGCGGATGTCCTCTTTCACCGTCGCCTTGGTCAGTTTTGGAAATTTAATTTGCTCTATGCCTTTGACCGCCAGCGGGCCAAGGGTGGCCTCCCCGGTGGAGAGGAGCGCTCCTTTATTCGCCAATCTTGGGGTGGCGGACTGACCATGGTCTTTTAAGATTTTTTTAAGGTGTATGCACTTCTTGCAAATAAGGCCGCCATCTGCCCTGCCATATATTAAGAGAACCAGAGCGCAGGCTTTGAGACTTTTCATGAACGTCTAACAGACAGTAACTCAAATGAAGATTAGATTCATGAAGACCAGCATCCATACTTGGGATTTGGTTCCATGTCCCCGTATTAAAATAGTATTTCCCTTCAGGGAAACGACGCCACTCTTGAACATGAGTATGCCCCATGACGACCGTATGAATATGCCGGCGTCTTTCGAGGACCCTTTTGGCCATCTTTTCATAGTTGGGATAGATAGTGATTTGCTTAAGAAGCTTTAAGGTCGTGCGAAAATTTCTATTTTGCTTGGTGTAGATATCTTTATTTGTTTCCCAGAGATAACTTAGGACAATCTTTGTCATTTTCAAAAAGAAGAAAAAGTCATGAAAGAAGACCCAGCGAATATAGGAGTTCAGAGGCCTTACCTTATCGATATAAGGCCGATCCTTCCTCAACGTTGGCAGGACATTAATACAGAAGAGACTGCCCCATGGTAAGTTGAGTATCTGCTTACCATTAGGTCCCTCAAGAAAGTAGTGTTTCATGGGGACAGTATTGATGACCTCGTACTTGTGTCCATGCTCAATATAAACACCGTATTCATCAATCTCAAATTCTATCGCAAGCTTTTCACCGACAATGCTTTGAAGGTGCTTCTTTGCTTTTGGAAAGGCCATGGCCGCATCATGATTGCCAATAATGTAGGTGACTTTCTTATTGGGAACACTTAGAAAGTCTTTTAACGCCTGAAAGAATTGAGGATGCCCCTTAACAATTTTATCGATGGCCTGACAGGTTAGGTCTTCATCAACAATGTGAGTGAAAACGCCATTGACGTCGATTTGAATGAGATTGAGGATATCTCCATTTAAAATCAGGTGAACATTTTTTAAGTAATATTGACCAGAAGAATAATAATCGAGAAATTCAGCGAATTTTTCGTCTTCAAAGAAATCCTCTAAAATATTGAGTTGACCGTTTCCGAGAAACTTCCCCTTTCCCAAATGCAGGTCAGATAGAATCAGGTAAATCACTTGGCCTCTTGATTTTTATTTTCTTTTTGCAAGATATCTCGAGTGTAGCAGACACGACCTCGTCCACCTTTCTTGGCCTCGTACATCATACGATCAGCAATGCTGAGAATCTCTTCCTTACTTTTAGCATCCTCTGGAAAGGTCGCCACACCAATACTCACTGTGAGGTTAAATTCCGTTTGCCCCCCATCAAGAGAAGGAGCATCAATATGAAAGGTGTTCTTAGAAACAGCGGTGAGGACCCTATCACCGATAAGCCTCCCTGTATCTCCAGGGACATCGGGAATAACCATCACAAATTCATCACCACCATAGCGATAAATAAGATCAGATTCCCTCAAGGTATTTTTTAAAAGTTGACCAAGGCTATTGAGGAGTTGAGTTCCTACGAGGTGGCCATGGCCATCGTTAACCTTTTTAAAATGATCAATATCGATAAAGAGTATACTAAAGACCTCTTTAAATTCATTATGCCTTTCAACCGCAAGTTCAATATCTTTAAGGAGCTTTCTTTGATTATAGAGACCTGTCACATCGTCCACATGAACGAGGTTTTCCACTTTCTTTAGTTCATCCAAACGATTCCAGCCTTTTGAAATATTACCCATAAAGAGGTTAAAAAGATGGAGAACATCCTCAGCTATAGGACGGGACATTTCAAAAACGCCAAAGAAGTTTTGGCTGCTATTTTCACCACTTTCAAATAAGTAGAAGCTTCTCCCCTCTTTTTCTATGACACCCAATTGAGCATTGGGTACGAGGGCCTCAGCAAAGAGTTCATCCATCACCTCTTTTGGGTAATGAGTCCCATAAGTTCTCTTATTCCATGAGATACGAACTTGGGACTGATCTCTATTTGAGTTTTTTAAAATATCATTCTTTGGCCCTGAAAAAATCATCAAAGGACCAGTATCAAAACTCTTTTTGAGAAACCTTTCAATTTGAC
>JAUIBX010000003.1 GCA_030427595.1 Bacteriovoracia bacterium
CCGAAGTCCGCGAGGGCCAAGGCCGACAAAGTTCTCGATGGTGATCTTGATGGTTACATGGACTCTTTTTTGAGGTGGACAGCTCAAGGTGATGTGGAGGAAAGCGAAGCGTGAAGGTCTTTTCCTCCTTTTCCAAAACATTGATTTGGGACCGATCGAACCTGCGCTTTGCCATTGGTGTGTGGTTAGGTCTTTCTTTTTCTATCGCTGTCATCCTAAGTACTGCAGGTCTCATGGATGGCTTTGTTACCTCCATGAAGCAAGGCTTAAGCCAAAATAATGGTGACCTTCACTTTTACTCAAGAAGTGGATTTTTTAAGCTTGATAAGGAAGTAAAAGAGGCCATAGCAGACCTTGGTGTAACCGATATGGCCAAAATTGTAGAATCCCAGGCTTTTCTCGTTATTGAAGGTCAATCAAAAGGGGTTGCTGTAAAGGGAGTTGATGGTGAGTCGTTTTCTCAGCTTACCGGAAAAGATATTCGACCCGGAAAAGGTCAAATCCTTATAGGGAGTGAGCTTGCCAAAGTCATGTCTTTAAAGGCCGGTGATGAGGTGGTGCTTGTCTTGGCTAAGGGCAATGAGAGTATGCAAGGCCTTCCTCTTTTAAAGAAGCTAACGATTCAAGATATTATTCACCATGGAATTTATGAAAAAGATTTACGCTTTGCTTATATGAGGCGAACAGATCTCGCGGGGGTTTTGGGTGTTAACGATAAGATTAATATGGTCGCTCTCAACTTACCGGCAAAGTATGATGATGCCACCCTAGAAAAGAGAGAAGATATTATTGGGGACTATCTCTTTAAGCTGGAAGATATTCTTGGGATTGATTTTCGGGTAAAACCTTATTGGTACGATTTTAGTTCACTTCTTGAGGCGGTAGAAATTGAGAAGTTTACGATTGGCCTCATTCTCCAGATTATTGTGGTGATCTCGATTTTCAATGTTCTTTCTTTTATTACATTCTTAAATGAAAAGAAGTCTCGTGAAGTTTTTCTTTTTCAGGCCCTCGGCTTAAGTGCGAAGGCGTTGAGAAAATCTTGGTTGTATCTGGTGGTTCTCTTGTGGGGAGCTTCTTGTCTTTTTTCCTTAGTTTTTGTTTTTATCTTTGATCTTCTTTTGCAAAAACTGCCCCTCTTTAGTCTTCCTGGGGATGTCTATCACTTAGGACGACTTAGCCTCTCCTTAGAATTAAGTGATTATTTACTTGTTTTCTTTAGCGCACTCTTTTGGCTCATTATTATTGTGGCCTTTTCTCTCTACCGTATGAATAAGCGCTCTATTCTCTATGGACTACGTAAGGAGTTTTCCTAATGAGCTTAGTTGAAATTAAAAATGTATCTAAGAAGTATGGGCACCAGTATGCCTTAAAAGATTTATCCCTAAATCTGGAGGACAATAGTCAGTATGCGATTTTAGGGGCATCAGGATCTGGTAAGTCGACGCTTCTTTACCTCATGGGTGGACTTGATCGCGCCGATGAGGGGGAGGTTTTGATTGATGGTCTGGCCCTTAATAAACTCAATGATGAGCAAATGGCCGATTACCGTAACTCGCGTATTGGATTCATCTTTCAATTTCACTTCCTATTACCCAGTTTAAATTGTCTCAAAAATATTCTCTTACCAGCAGAGATTGGCGGTCATAAAGTTGCACCAATTAAAAAGCGCTCCCTCGAGTTGGTGGAGCACCTAGGAATAACCCACTGCTTAAAAAAGTTTCCTTATCAACTCTCTGGAGGGGAGCAGCAAAGAGTAAATATTGTGCGGGCATTAAGCCTTAAGCCTCAGATTCTTTTGTGCGACGAGCCCACAGGTAACCTGGATTCTGATAACTCTAAAAAAGTAACTCAATTGCTTAAGTCTTTATCTAAGGAGTTTGGCTCCACTTTGGCCGTGGTTACCCATGACCCTGCTGTGGCGCAACAGTTCGATCAAAAGTTTATGCTTAAAGACGGTCAACTGGTAAATGATGCTGGAAGACAAGGCGGTGACTCCGTGCCTCCAGCACCTCCAGAAATTTAACTCTCTGGATTGTAATACCCTGCTATTATTGATATTTTCCTATTTCAGAGTTTTTTCCTAAAGCTTCCAAAGTGGCGGTAAGGAACCGCCATCTTTTATGAACAACAAGGATAGTCGTTGACCTCAGGCAAGATTCGATCGCAAAGCATTCATGAAACCAAGCGAAGATCAGTTTTGCTAAACGTCTTCTTCATTTTTTGTTGCTACCTCTGGGTATCCTTTTCTTTTGCTATAGATGATCTTGGTCCTCGTCGTAATCTTTTTAAAATTCAAGGTATCGACATTAAAGGGGTGAAGAAGGTTGAAAAGGAAGCGATCTTAGAAAAGATCGGTGCTCGTAAGGGAATGGTTTTAGATAATTACCTTCTTAAAAAAGACATTGAGAAAATTTACGCCCTTAAATACTTTGAGTCAGTTGAGGGGCATCTTGAAAAGAGAAAGGGAAAGAACTTTCTGGTCTACATCGTAAAAGAGAAGCCCATCATTACTAATATTCTCTTTGAAGGGAATAATGAAATTGATGTGGATGATCTCACCGCCAATCTCAAGTCTAAAGAGTATGCCATCCTAGATGTTAATACGATTCAAAATGACGTGGACTCCATTCAAAAGCAGTACGAAGAAAAAGGATTCTATCTTGCTAAAGTGACCTATGAGCTTCGTAAGGTGAATGAGGAAAACGTAGAACTTGTTTTCAAAGTCAGAGAGTATGAAAAGGTTCTTGTTAAAAATGTAACCTTCTTGGGGAATAAGGCCTTTTCCGACCAAGAGTTGAAAGACATTATGGAGACCCGTGAAGAAGGTCTCTTCTCTATCATGTCGGGAAGTGGAAACTTTAAGGAGTTTAACTTTCAAACTGATATTGAACGAATAAAGTACTTTTATAAAACCAAAGGTTACCTTCAGGTCAATGTCGGGACTCCTGAGATTACAGTTTCTGAAGATAAGAAATGGGTTTTTATTACATTAAAAATTACGGAAGGCCCCCAATTTTCCGTTAATGAAATCTTTTTCCAAGGTGAAGTCCTCTTTCCTGAAGAAGAGCTTAAAGACAAAATTGAGCTTAAGGCCGGAAATATCTATTCAGAAGAGCTCTTAAGAAAAGATATTCAAGTCCTCACAGAAATGTATCAGGACAAGGGTTACGCCTTTGCCAACGTTTTACGTACCTTAAAAGTTGTTCCTGGAGAAAATAAGGTCAATGTAGAGTTCTCCTTTGAAAAAGGGAAAATAGCCTACTTTGGTAAGATTTCGGTGAAGGGAAATACCAAGACGAGGGATAAGGTTGTTCGTCGAGAGCTTTTTATTCGTGAGGGCATGAAGTTCTCTGGCTCTGCTCTAAGAAAATCTAAAGAAGCTGTTAACCGCTTGGGCTTTTTTGAGCCCAACTCTGTTCTCTTCAATACTGTCTCACCTAAAGGAAAAGACGACGTTCTTGATGTTGAAATTCAAGTGAAAGAGAGAAACACTGGTCAGATTAGTCTTGGGGCCGGTTACTCGACAGCGACAGGTGGCTTTCTTCAGGCTTCGATTGCTCAAAATAATTTTAGGGGTCTGGGTCAAAACCTTTCTTTCTCTCTATCCCTCTCTGGGGTTCAAAAGACCTTTAATCTAGGCTTTACCGAGCCTTACCTTCTTGATTCTCGCTGGACTGCTGGTGGTGATATTTTCCAGACAGAAAACGCCAACTCAGACTTTTTTACCTTTAAGAGAAAAGGCTTGAACTTAAGAGTTGGTTATCCGATTCAAGATTTTACGCGACTCTTTGTGACTTATAAGTACGAGGATACGGAAATTAGTAATACGCAAGACCCTACACTTAATACTGTAATTGAAAATGGGGTCGCCTCTTCCATTAGGTTCTCTCTAATTAGGGACCTAAGAGATAATGCCTTTGAGCCAAGTAAAGGTTACTTTCTCTCTGCTGCAACAGAGTACACTGGTCTAGGCTTTGAGAAGAAGTGGTGGAAAAATGAATTTGATGGCCGTTTATACCATCGAGTTTACGGGGACCTGGTTTTCAGAAGTCGCCTCTTTGCCAGTCACCTAACGAAGATTGATCCTAGGCCCATTCCACGTTCCGAAAAGTTTGCGCTTGGTGGGGCGAGAAACCTGCGAGGTTACGATATTGAAGGTGTGGGTCCTTTCCAAAATATCACTCTTGCTAATGGCACTATTAGGCCAGTTAACCAGCGTGGTCTCTTCTCCACTTTTGCTACCATTGAATTTGAACATCCACTAGCTCGAGAAGCTGGACTAAAATGGGTGGTTTTTGCTGATGCAGGGCATGCTGGTGATGTGGATCAGTTTAAACTTTATAGAGATTATGGTTTTGGTTTTCGTTGGTTTTCACCCATTGGAGTGCTGCGCTTTGAGTTCGGTTACCCATGGGGTGATGAGGGACAAGGTAGCCAATTCCATTTTGATATAGGACAATTATTTTAAATAACCCTTCAGGAGTGTTTATGAAAAAAGGTCTCATTTTTGCCATCGCCATGGCCCTGTCATTCTCAGTCGCAGCAGCCAAAATCGCAAAGGTTGATGTTCAAAAGGTTCTCCTTACTGTCGATGAAGGTAAGAAAGTTCGTGCAACTTTAAAGAAGAAATTTGATGAAAAACAAAAAATCATCAAGAGCGAAGAAGATAAAATCCGCAAAATGCAAAAGGATTTTCAAAAGCAAAGTCTTGTTATGAATGATAAGGCCAAGGTTAAGAAGCAGAAGGAAATTGAAAAGAACATCATGGCCCTTCAGCAAAAGACGATGACTTTTCAACAAGAGATCCAAAAAGAAGAAAATAAACTTAAGAAGCCTATTCTAGAGAAGGTCCGCAAGGTTATCGAGAATATCTCTAAGAGGGGTGGTTACGATATGGTATTTGAGGTTTCAACCTCACCCATTTACGTAAAAGAGGTTACAGACATCACTAAAGACGTGGTGAGCTCTTACAATAAGATGAAGTAACCCTAAATAAAATTGAATGCTTTATGGAGAAGGGGGAACGGTGGTTCCCCTTTGTCTATTAAGGGCCATAAGAAAAGGTGGTGCTGTGAAAGGTTCTCAATTAAAAAACTATCTTAAAGATTTTGAGTTAGGTGGCTCCCAAAAATCTTTTGAAGACTACGACTTCCATACTATATGCGATCGCCACTCTATAGGCTCTGGTAAAATCTACTTCTGTGGTCATAAGAAGTTTTGGTTACCTCTTTTGGAAAATGGAGAGAAAGACCTTCTGGTCATCTTTGATAAGAAGTACTTTGAATCAAATAAGGAAAAGTTTGAAGGAGAGCATGAGAAGTTCTCTTTTTGGGGAACTGTGGAAAATGCTCCTTTGAGTATGTCTTTTCTCTCAAAGCCTTTTTATGATCTTCATACTGAGAGTGACAATGATGAGGTTGATGGCCGCCAGATGGGAACTTGTGATGTCCACCCCAGTGCTGTGATTGCTCAAAATGTTTTCCTCGGTGCGAATGTCAAAGTAGAAAAAGATGTAAAGATATATCCCGGTACTGTGGTCAGCTCTCATAGCATAGTTGGTGAAGGCTCTATTCTCTATCCCAATGTAACCTTGATGCCACGTACATCCCTTGGAAAGAATTGTCGCATCCATAGTGGAACCGTCGTTGGTTCAGATGGATTTGGTTATAATTTTGATAGTGGAGTCCACCATAAGGTGTGGCACTTTGGTGGTGTGACTATTGGGGATAATGTCGAAATAGGATCAAATGTCTGTGTTGACCAAGGGACTTTTAGCCCTACTAAGATTGGTTCTGGCTCCAAGATCGATAATCAAGTACAGGTCGCCCATAACGTTAATATGGGTGATGGGGTTATTCTCTGTGGTCAAGCTGGTCTTGCCGGCTCTTCGAGTGTTGGTAACTTCACTGTCTTTGGTGGTGGAGCTAGGCTCGCTCCAGATACATCAGTAGGAAATGGATGCCAAATCGGAGGCAATGCTGGTGTGACAACCGATCAGGATGATGGCGCTATTGTAGCTGGTTTTCCTGCTCGTCCAATTAAAGAATGGTTAAAAGGTGTCGCCTATCTAAGAAAGATGGCACTAAATAAGTAGTTGAGGTTACTGTGAATATTGGAATTGAAGAAGTTAAAGAGTTTTTACCCCATAGATACCCTTTTCTCTTCGTTGATAAGATCAACGATATCGTTTTGAGAGAGGACCTTGATGAAAAGGAAAACTATGACGTCAAGGATGTCGTGGGAGGAAAAGTTTTTGGTAGTTATAGAACGAAACCAGATCATGTCATTTTTGAAGGCCACTTCCCAGGAAACCCCATCCTTCCTGGAGTTGTTCAAATAGAGATGATGGCGCAATTTTCATCTTTTGCTTTTATGAAAATTCATCCCAACTGGAGAGAACTGACAATGGAAGTTATGCTCCTAGGAGTGAACTCTTCTAAGTTTAGAAAGCCCATCTTTCCCGATATGGACTTAGAAATTGTTACTGAGTGTGAAAAGGTGAGAGGACCTTTCATGACGAATAACTGTGTGATTCGCCACAATGGTGAGGTCATGTCGGAGGCTTCTGTATTGGCCACTGTTAAGTTTAGTAAAAAAGAGAAGGAATAAGTATGGAAGCATCAATTCATGAAACTGCCATTGTCGATCCTGAGGCACAATTAGGGGAAGGGGTTGTTGTCGGTCCTTACTCAATTATCGGTCCTCACGTAAAAGTAGGTAAGGACACAATTATTCACGCCCATGTAAAAATTGACGGCCACACAACCATAGGTGAGGGCAATGAATTTCATTCATTTTGTACGATTGGGGCACCTCCCCAAGACTTAACTTATAATAATGAGCCCACAGAAACGATTATCGGAAACCAAAATATTTTCAGAGAATATGTCAGTATTCACCGTGGTACTCAAAAGGATCGTGGCAAAACAACTATTGAGAATAAAAACCTCTTTATGTCCTATGTCCATCTTGGACACGACGTTGAGTTTGGCAGTAGTTGTATAGTGGCCAACTCCACGAACTTTGCTGGGCACGTCAAAGTTGGCGATAAGGTTATCTTGGGAGGTGGCTGTAATATTTCTCAATTCGTAAGTCTAGGAACTGGTTCTTACCTTGGAGGAGCCTCGGCCATTGATAGAGATATTCCTACTTTTTGTACGGCCTATGGAAATAGAGTTCGTTTGAAAGGAATAAATATTATCGGTCTTAGACGTAATGGTTACTCAAAACAGGAAATTACAGAGGTTGTCGACTTTTATCGTATGATGGAGGCAAACCCTCTAAGTCCTCGAGCTTTTGTAGATCATGATGAGCTTATGGAAGAATTTAAGGGCAATGCCATCATTGACCAAATGGTGAATGAAATTCGTAAGAGTGAAGTTGGTATTGCCCCTTTTATGTCTTAAGAATTGAGAGGAGTTTGCAATGATTAAAGTAGCTCTTTTGGGTTATGGCCACCTGGGAAAATGGCATGCGGACAAGATAATGGCCCTCGATGAGGCGGAGCTTGTCGCTATTGTTGATCCCTCTCCAGAGACTGAAAAAAAGATCAAAGAGAAAAATATAAAAGCTCCGGTGTTTCAAAACCTTAGCGACTGTGATGTTGACTTTGATGCTGGGATTGTTGTCACTCCAACGAGCTTTCACTTCGAAATCTGCAAGGCACTCTTATCAAAAAATAAACATGTCTTTTGTGAAAAGCCGATGACCTCTACCTTTGAAGAGTCGCTTGAAATTGAAGCACTTGCTAAGGAAAAGGGAGTTGTCTTTCAAGTCGGCCATAGTGAGAGATTTCACGCCATATGGGAGACAGTAAAGAAGAAGGATACCTACTTTGTCGGAAAGCCTCTCTTTCACCTAGAGAGACAAGCACCATTTAAGGGGCGTGCTACGGATGTGGATGTTGTTCAAGACCTCATGATTCATGACCTTGATATTCTTTTATATCTGACAGGAGAGATGCCTTTATCTGTTAGGGCCTTTGGGAAGAAAATCAGAACAGATAAGTGGGACTACGCCGAAGCTTATTTGGAATTTGCCTCAGGAGCTCATGCTGTCATTAAGGTAGGAAGGAATTACGTTGATGAAGTGAGAGACTTCATCCTCACTAATGAAGCAGGAACGATTAAGGTTGACCTCTTTCAAAAAAACTTTAAAGAGGCCTCTGGTGGAGCTAAAAAGGACTTTGTTATCGAGCAAAGCTACGCTGCTCGTGATCACCTTCTTGAAGAACATAAGGTCTTCTATTCAGCTATAAAAGGTGAGAGCGAAAATTATGTTAATGCTACAGATGGTCGCTCAGCAGTTTTTCTGGTGGAAAAGGTTTTACAGGCCATTGAGTCTGGGAAAGAAGAGAAATGCTAGAAAAGAGCTGCCTCATCGTTGCAGGAGAAAAGTCTGGTGAAGAGCATGCGATGAGCTTTTTACCTGACCTCATTAAAACGTGTCCTGATGCCAAAATCTTTGGCGTTGGTGGTGATGAAATGAAGTCTCTTGGGGCTGAGCTTCTTTATCATCTTCAAGACTTTTCCTCATGGGGCTTCAGTGAAGTCTTTGCTAAAATTCCCTTCTATTTTCGTGCTCTTTCTCATCTCGAAAGGGAAGTAGAGAAGAGAAATTGCAAAGTGGCCATTGTTGTCGACTTTCAGGATTTCAACTTAAGGCTAACAAAGAAGCTTAGTAAAAAAGGTGTTAAAGTTCTTTACTATGTCGCGCCTCAGGCATGGGCATGGAAAGCGTGGAGAGCTAAGACCTTGAGTGAAACTGTTCATACCCTATTTACGATCCTTCCTTTTGAGAAGAATTGGTTTCTAGAAAGAGGAGTAAGACAGGTAAAGTCAGTTCCTCATCCCTTATGGTTTCATTACAAAGGTAAGTTAGAATGTCTAAAACTTGGACTTGTGAGTAAATCTTATGAACGTATGGTCAAAATCCCTCAGATCCTATGTTTGCCAGGAAGTCGAAACTTTGAGGTAAAGAATTTGCTGCCTCTCTTTGTTCAGGTTAAGGAGAGCTTCCCTCATGCGCTACTTGGAATTGTCACATCACCTAATGTAAAAAGAGAGATCTATGAAACCTATGAAGGTGTCTTTGATTATACTTGGAGTCACGATGAAATAGAGGAAGCCCTCTCGTGGGCCCATTTGGCCGTGGCCGCAAGTGGCACGGTTACCCTTACATGTGCGCTCTTTGAGGTGCCGACCGTTGTCTGTTATCAAACATCATTACTCAATGAATTTATTTACCATACGTTTATTGATTACGACGGGGCAATTTCCCTTGCCAATATTGTTCATGAGGAAATGGTTTTTCCTGAATTGGTTCAAGAATTTGCCACCCCCTATAATATTAATGAAGCCTTAAAAAGCTGGCTTGAAGACGAAGCTCATTATTGTGAAACTAAAGAGAAATTGGCCCATACCAAAGACCTTTTGACGGGTGAACTCAATAGTGTGGGTGAATATATGGCAGAAGTGCTTCAAAAAGGATAAAGTTCTAGGGTGACAGCAACAAATCCTATTTTTAAATTTCTTATAAAATTATTGTGGCCACTGGCTTGGCTTTGGGATGGAGTCTATCGTCTTAGGCGCTTCCTTTATAATTATGATTTTATTGCATCAGAAAAGTTTCAAGTCCCGGTTATATCAGTGGGAAATCTTACTTTTGGAGGCACTGGAAAAACTCCTTTTACCATTTGGCTTAGTGAATACCTCAATCAGCAAGATAAGAAAGTCATGATTCTCACTAGGGGTTATAAAGGAAAATTGGAAAATAGTAGTGGCGTTTTACACTCGGGAAAACGCCTTGGATTCAATCCTTTTGAATATGGTGATGAAGCTCTTTTGTTAGTTCGCCGTCTGAAAAATGCTGTTGTTGTGGTTGGGAAGAAGCGTAAACAAAATCTTGAGTTTTACTTTGATAAAGAGCTCCCCGATGTTGTTCTCCTTGATGATGGCCATCAACACCTCCAACTAAAGAGAAATCTCAACATCGTTCTCTTTGATGCCCTTATGTCCCCTGAGCGCTACCATGTGGCCCCTTTAGGATATATGCGCGAGGGCTTTTCCGCTTTAAAAGATGCCGACCTTATCGTGATAGGCCGAGCCTCTCAGGTAGAAAGAGAACGTCTTGATGATTTACAAAAACTCATCAGCAAGCATTGCAGACCAGATGTTCACTTTTCTCTGATGGACTATAAACCAACAGGTTTCTTTGATTCATCATATGAAAAAAGTTTATCTCCTGAAGATATTCAAGGGAAGAAAGTCATTTGTTTAGCTGGGATCGCTTCTCCCGAATCTTTTTTCAATTTAGTCGAATCCATGGGGGCTGACGTAATAGAACGCCTGTCATTTCCAGATCATTACTTCTTCAATGTGGAAGAGGTTGAAGAAATTATTGAACGTGCCCGCCAAGAGGGGGCATACGTTGTTACTACTGAGAAGGATATTGTTAAGATTAGGCGAATAACCGACAGCCCTAGTCTTCTTTACCTTGAGATCCAAGTAGACTTCCTGTCTGGCAAGAATGAAGCACTAGAAATTATTTCTCAAGCTATTGAAAATTAGTCTATTTGATAAAATAGAGCCCGTGAAACAATTCCTTATTCTTACCATTATAAGCTTGGTCGCCATTTCTTGTGCCACGAAGAAGGACCAAGAATTTCTAGAACTCAACGCTGAGGAGGCGGAGGCCAACCTCAAAATTGATAAGAAGAAATTAAAGAACTTTGAAGTTAAGAAAGTCCTCACTCCAAAGAAGGTCACGCAAAAGAAGCCGCCAAAAAAATCCAAAGCAAAAAAGGTTGTCCCTAAGAAAAAGGTAAAACTTGTCACCAAAAAGAAAGACGAGGCATCTTCCCAAAAGAAGTCTTCAGAGACAAAGAATCAAAAAGTAAAAGAAACCCTGCGACCAGGTCATTCCTATCCAAAAGGTTATCCGGACAACTTTAAAAATTATGATAAGCTTGCCAAGAAAGCTTGGGAGCTTTTTGAACCTAAAGTTTATATGGGTGAGAAATTTACTTTTGAAGTCGCCTACCTGGGGATAACTGCGGGTTATATCCAAATGGAGACCATGCCGCTTGTTGAGATTGATAGTAAAACGGCTTTTCACTTTAAAGCACGTATGAAGTCAGCACGTTACTATAGTGCCATTTATACACTGGATGATTCACTAGAAATCTACACTACCGTAGAGGACTTCATTCCTTTGAAGTACGTTCTTATGCAAAGGGAGAGTGCCCAAAAAGTTGATGACCTGCAACTTTTTGATCGTCAAAAGCTTAAGACCTATCACTTTTACAAGAGGCTAAAGAGGGGAAAGAAAAAAGAGTTAGAGTTAGAAAAGCCTATCCCTTACTTCTTTCAAGACTCCTACAGTGCCCTTCACTTTGTCCGTGGTTTTCCCTTGGAAGAAGAAGATGAATATGAATTTCCCATTGTCACCCGTGGTAAGATTTGGATTTTAAAGATTAAAGTAGAGGGGCATGAGACCATTGATGTCAATGGAAAGGATGTAAAAGCGATTCGCCTCAATGCTCAAACTCGTTTTCCTGGAGTCCTTGAGAAGAAGGGAGATATTATCTTTTGGTATTCAGCAGACCAGAAGAAACGTCTCCTGAAGTTTGAGGCCCAGGTTAAAATTGGTGCTGTCTCTGGTGAGCTTGTGGACTATAGACCTGGTACGCCATTGGAAGATCTCTAATATTGAAAAACTTTTCTGGAGAAACATTCTTCTATATGGGCCTCAGTCATCGCTGGGGTACTGAAGAACGAACAATTCTAAAGGATTGCCTGATTGCGCAAAATGCAGGTGCTAAGGTCTATCTCTATACCTATAAGGATTCAGTTCTTGATGAAAGGGCAAAGACTCATCAAATTGATTGCCTCTATCATCAAGGTAAATTCGTTACCAAAGTTTTTAAGTGGCATAAATTGAGAAAGCTGAGAAACCTTCTCACTGAGTTACAGGTTAATGTGGTTCATTGCTACGACATAAAAATCTTATGGCCTCTCTGTCTCTATATGCGTGCTATGCCTCTTGTTCCTTTAGTCTTTACCTTGAGTAATGATTTAAAAATGTATTATCGCAATTTTTGGTATCGCCCATTAATTTCCCGTGTGGATCAGGTTCTCTTACCCATGTCAGAGATGGTAGAAAATGTTTGGGGCCATATGGGAATTCCTCCTCGGAAGATCGACTTTATTGGATTGGGTCTAAAAAGTTTGAAGAGGGAAGCTGCTGCGGAAAGACCCCCTTTTCGCTTTACCAAGAAGCGTTGGTATATCGGCACCAACCTCAATGGAATTGAAACCAATACACATTTTCTCGATACGGTCTTTCATTCTTTTAGGGTGATGATTGAGAAGGGCCTCGATGATAAGAATTACACTTTCGCTCTTTGTAATGAAAGGAATTGGTCAGAGTGTGTTCTAACAAATGAGCTGCGCCGTCAGGTCAAAGATTGGGGGCTAGAAGAACATGTGGCCTTTGTTGATCAAAGAGATGTTGCCCGTCACCAGCTAGATATTGACCTTTGGTTGGGTCTTACTCGAAGAGAGGAGCTTGAAGATTATGCGGTTCAGGCCTTGCTTGCAGGCAAGCCCATCTGTGTACCAAGAACCGCTTTCTCTATGGAAGTTTTTCGCAGCTTCGGGGTTATCGGTGAGACTTATATGTCTGGTGATTCAAGGGAAGTTAGGGAGAAATGTGAAACCATTCTAAGGAATTACGATACCTACGAAAAAAGCCTCCATAAGTCTTTCCAGGCGCTTAAGGAAACCTATGGTCATGAGGTTTATGAGGATTCTCTCTTAAAAATTTACGAAAAACTCCTTAACCGCCGCCGCCGTCTTTGGCGTGTACGCCAGAAACGCAAGATCGGTAGCTATAACCCTCTGAAATAACTATGATTCTTCAGGTGTTAAAACACTGATCACCCTATGAAGAAAAGCCCCGAAGGCCCTTGTTAAGTACTTATTTCTACGTTATTCTGCGCCCCACAAAAAATAAGAAATTCTAATGCTTACAGTAGTAAGGTTGGAAACATCGGGCCTTGCCTGGTGCTAATGAAACCGATCTTGAGGTGAAAAGCCTGAAGGTCAAAAAGAGGTGTTTTATGTCAACACAAGACATCAAACAAAAATGGATGGAAGATTTCGAAGTTGTTTTCGGTGAAGAAACTGAAACCAAAGAAACGACGGAATTTTCAAAGCTTCTCGAGTCAGAGGAGACAAAAGATTTCACAGAAGGTGAAGTTTACAACGGTAAGGTCGTGAACATTGGTCCCGACTACACCATGGTAGACATTGGCTACAAGCAAGAAGGCCTTGTTTCTACTAGAGAGTTCTTAAACTACGACGGAACTCTAAAGATTGAAGAAGGACAAACTATCGAAGTTTATCTCGACAAGCTCGAGTCTGCGATGGGGAACCTTGTTCTTTCTAAGGATAAAGCTGAGATTCTTAAAGCTTGGGATAAAATTTCTGAAGCTTGTGAGTCTGGTACTCCACTTGAAGGTACAGTTGTTGCTAAGGTTAAAGGTGGTCTTTCAGTCGATATCGGCGTTAAGGCATTCCTTCCTGGTTCACAAATTGATCTTCGTCCTACTCGTTACCTTGATAAGTACATTGGTAAGAGAATGGAATTCAAAGTTATCAAGTTTAACAAGAAACGCGGTAACATCGTTCTTTCTCGTCGTGCAATTCTCCAAGAAGAGCGCAATAAGATGAGAGGAGAAATCCTTGAGCAAATGCAAGAGGGTATGATCGTTAAAGGTGTTGTGAAAAACATCACTGATTACGGTGCGTTTATTGATCTTGGTGGTATTGACGGTCTTCTTCACATTACAGATATGTCATGGGGACGTGTTAAGCACCCAAGTAACCTTCTTAACATCGGTGATGAAATCGAAGTTAAGATTCTTAAGTTCGACAAAGACAAAGAGCGTGTTTCTCTTGGTCTTAAGCAAGTACAACCTAACCCTTGGGAAGAAGCTCATACTAAGTACGTTGCTGGTAAGAAAGTTTCTGGTGAAATCGTATCTGTTAAAGATTACGGTATCTTCATCGAACTTGACGACGGTATCGAAGGGCTTATTCACGTTTCTGAAATGTCTTGGACAAACTCTATCAAAAATCCTGCTAAGCACTTCACTGTTGGTGAAACTGTTGAGGCTCAGGTTCTTGATGTTGACGTTGAGAATAAGAGAATCTCTCTTGGTCTTAAGCAACTTCAACCTAACCCTTGGGATGATCTAGAGGCCAAGTACCCTGTAGGGAAGAAAGTAACTGGTAAAGTTAAGTCTATCGTAGATTTTGGTGTTTTCGTTGACCTTGGTGAAAACGTAGATGCTCTTATCCACGTATCTGACCTTTCTTGGACTAAGAAGAATATCAACGTAGCTGAAACCTTTAAAGAAGGTGACGAAGTTGAAGCTGCCGTTGTTTCTCTAGACAAAGAAAACCAAAAATTCTGCCTTGGTATCAAGCAACTTGAAGAAGATCCTTGGAAGAAGATTGAAGAAAGACTTCCTGTTGGTACAGTCATCGAAGCTGAAGTGGTTCGTGTAACTGACTTTGGTGCTTTCGTTGAACTAGAAACAGGTATTGAAGGTCTTGTTCACATTTCTGAGCTATCTGAAGAGCGTGTTGAGAAGCCTGAAGAGGTTGTTCAAAAAGGACAAGCTGTTAAGACAATGGTGATCTCAATTGACAAAGATGCTAAGAAAATTGCTCTATCTATGAAGTCTGCTGCTAATGCAGAAGCTAATGGATACAACAAAGCTGAAACTGTTAAGTCTGCCACTCTTGCTGACAAACTTGCTGGTTTCAAGGTAGACGGCGAGTAGCCGCGATATGGGCAGCCAGTGGCTGTCCAAATAGCGCGTGCGACGGAGAGCCCCCAAGGGCAAAACACAGGAGGCAAAGCCTCCGCTCTGTTTTGCCCTGTTTAGGAATCCATACTCAAGCGATGTCCCAAAGGGACGAGCAAAAAACAAAGCACAAAAGGAACCCTCTCTTCGGAGAGGGTTTTTTATATAAAAAGAACCAAAGGCCCTAACCTCTCTTCCGATGTTTAGCCTTTAGCATATCAAGTCTTCTATGATGCTTTCGCTCCTCTTTCTGGGCCCTCTTAATTTCTTCAACCTCTTCCTTTGAGAGTTCCACATCATAGTCTTCAATAAGTTTCATCAAGCGATGAATATTTATACCTGTATCTTGTAGAGTAATGATCCCTGGAGTTTGATTGATAATGATTCTGCCATAACGACTCATAAAAGGTCTTAGTGAGCGAGTGATATCTTTTCCAAGAAATTTATTTTTAAGCTTATGCTTAACCATAAAATAATCATAATTCATCGGAATGGAATCTAAGTTGGAACTATCCACCAGAGGGGTGGGGGTGTAACGAATGTTTCTTGTGGGGATGATAACATTCGTTCCACTTTTGGGTTGGGCAATTCTCGTATAGCCATGTTGATTGAGAAGAAAGCTCAAAGAGTGATCAATCTTTTCAATTGGACCCTCGACTTTAAAATCAAAGTTATCACCTTTTAACTTCTTCGCCACGACATACTCTTTTTTCGAAATATCGGAATAGCCTTTGAGGCAATCGTTTAGGTTCTTACATTCAAGAGACGCCGAAAAAACAGGGGTTGATAATGTGGCAAAGGCAGTTGTGACAAGCAATACTTTCTTCAAGACTTATCTCCTAGATAAGAGGTTATGGGAGATGAGTTTAACAGTAGGTAAAATAGCAAACAATTGGGTAAGGTGAGGATTGACGAAAAACTGACAAGAAATGTTTGAATAATTCACTCAACTGAAGTCATAAGCTGTGACTAGCCTAAAAAGACAACTCAAAGGATAATGGGGAAGGAGGAAGTTCATTGGATCAAGATAAACTTAAAGAAGTTGAAGCACAGACTCAGGAGGTCTATGAGAAGACCTCTCTCGAGTATGATAAGGAAAGAGGGCGAAGTCTTTTTGAAAAGAAATACCTCGATCAATTTATTAAAGAACTGCCTACTGGCAAGGTTCTTGATCTTGGTTGTGGCTCTGGTGAACCCATTGCCAAGTATCTTATAGAGCAAGGCCTTGAGATTGAAGGAGCGGATTACTCTAAGTCCATGCTATCCCTATGCCAAAGACGTTTCCCTGATCATAGGTGGTTTTACTGTGATATGAGGGACTTAAATATAAAAGGTGAGTATGCGGGAATTTTATCTTGGGGTGCTTTATTTCATTTAAATCAAGAAGAGCAAAGACAGTCCTTACCAAAAATTTGTGAAAGACTCCTGTCAAAAGGGGTTCTTCTTATTACTGTCGGCCATGAGGAGGGAGAGGTTCTTGGACAGGTCGCAGGAAGAGAGGTTTATCATTCAAGCCTTTCTCCTGAAGAGTACAGGTGGATCTTAAAAGAGAATCATGTCGACATTATTGAATTTAATCTTCAAGACCCCCAATGTCAGGGGTTCAGTGTTCTATTGGGGAGAAAAAGATGAAGTTGTTAACGGTATTAATCGCCCTCTCTCTAGTGAGCTGTGCTCATCGCAAAACTGTAAAATTACCCAAGAGGGAATATATGAAAGATAAGGTGTCTGTGAAGACCGTTTTTATGCAGGCCCATGCCGCCTATATTAGGGGATGTCTCGAGGCCCATAAGTCTCACGATAAAAAGACCAAGTGGTTTGAGGACTGTAAAGAGAAGGCCGACCGCTATCTAGAGACAGATATTATGGCCGTTATGGATCAATAGAGACCCTAAAAAACTCCAAAGAACTTTGTAATTGATTTTAAGGCAAGGAGAAAAAGAACTAAGGCGAAGGCTTTTCTTAGACGTTCTTGAGGTAAGCGGTGGGCGTAGTGGGCACCAATACGAGCAAAAATCAGGCTTGTGGTTAATACTCCTAAAACTCCAGGAAGGTAAATATAGCCATAGGTCATTTGTGGTAGGTTTGTGGTGGTCATGGGATTGAGAAGCGTTGATACAGTGCTTGTGAGGGCTATAAAAAAGCCAAGGGCAGCTGAGATTCCTACTGCTTGGGTCATCGGGACCCTCTTCCATGTGAGGTAGGGGACGCTTATGGTGCCTCCTCCAATGCCAAGAAATGCTGATTTTAATCCAATAACATTTCCAATAATGAGGTTGCCCCAAACGCTAGGGTTACTTTCCTTATTTTTGTCTAAGCGAAACCCAAACCACATCTTTAAACTAATTAGAGTGACATAGACCATAAGAAGCCCTTCAAGTGTACGGGCTGGGATGGCCCTGACAAAGAATGAGCCAATGGCCGTCCCCATAATCACAAAGAAGACCAACTCCTTAAGAAGTTTAATACTTAAAGGGGTCTTTCTATGATGGTTCCATGCAGAGTAAAGACTTGTGAAAAGGATGACCCCTAGAGAGGTTCGAGTGGCCATAAGAATCGCATGTTCTGAGGAAACTCCTAGCTTCTTCATGGCAAAGAGGAGGGCCGGCACCATAATAACGCCACCGCCTATGCCAAAGAGACCCGAGACGCTACCAACAAAGGTGCCCAATAACATAAAAAGAACCCAACTATTCATGGGCTCATTCTAGAGGATGAAGTACGTGATTTAAAGAGGAGCAGGGTTAAAGACACGAGCATGGTCACCAAGCTTCTTAATGAACTTTTCAACCTTCTCATAAGTATCAAAGTCGTATCTTTTGAAGATTCCTCTAAGACCTTTTCGACCACTATCAAAGAAAATGGTCTCAAGAACAAGATCCTCTTGAGGAAGCTCTATTCTTAAGTCTCTAAGATTGACCTCTTTTAAGTACTCATCTGGTACATCAATACAGATGCCGTATGAGTTGAGATCGACAACCTTTACCTTCTTACTCCATTCATTCTTGGCATTCGTAAGAAGCGCTGGACCTTGATAAGACCAACGTGGCTCTAAGATTTTCTTTTCTAGTGGGATTTCATTTGATTGATAAAGTGAGATGCCTTCTGTTTCTACAACTTTACCGTTGAGGGCAAAATTGAGATAGGTATCAATCATAAGACCTTTCTTAACAAAAGGTGCTAGGTGGTCACAATTTCTTAAAATGGCCACCTGTGAGCGAGGGCATTTATTAGCAACAGCAAGACATTCACTTGGAGTTGTGAAGTTGTCAAATTCACCGGCTATAACCAGAGTCTCACATTGAGGGGCATCGCCATCAAGTCCGTTGAGGTCTAAGAGACGTTGAGTATTGGAACGATAGCGTTCCTTATCTTCTTCAGAAAGATTTAAAAGAGACTTGTGAAAACCGCGCACGACAAGGCGAGGAATCTTTGTTCTCTTTCTTTGTGAGTAATTAAAGAGGTTAAGGATAACTCCCGTCGAAAAGTCATTCATGCGATTTTCATCAAGAGCAACTAAACTTTCTTCGAGTAGGATACGAACAGATTTTCTTAGCTGAGGAGTCGTACCTCCCAAGATAAGACGATCTGTTTTTTCGGGGTACTTGCCAGCAAAGGTAAAACCGATGGCCGAGCCGTAGCTAAGAGCAACAGGGGTTACCTTGGGGACTTTAATTTCATCAAGAAAGTCAGCCAGAATATCTGCGTATTCAGCGAAGCCAAGTTCATCTGCTTTTTGATTATTACTTCCTTGGCCAGGAAGATCGACTAAGATAACTGGCATTTGTTTACAAAGGACTTCCACTTCCTTTTTAAAGGAGTGGAATTTTTGAAAGGCACCACCAAGGATGACAAGAGGACTTACCTGAGAAACCTTTTCATCACAAAAGGCGAGGTAGTTTACTTGCCAGCCACCTTTGACCACAGCTGTTTTGTGGTTTTGTAAGTCAGGTGCTGAAAAGAATGAAAATTTCATAACTCCGTTTCTCCCTGTTTCACATGTGCAAAATAGCACCGTAAAATGCAAGGCCCTCTCCCGCTAAATTCTTATCACGCGACACGTGATAATCAAATTGTTTTGGACAATTTAACCAAACCCTGAAGCAAGGCTAATAGAAGTTATTGAAATTACTGAATAAATAAATAAAACACTAGGGACAAAAGCAGGGAGAAATTACTGACGCGTAGCATTGTTTATGGTCCCACAACAGGGTGTATCGTGGGCCGCAATCTCCTCATCGATCTCCTTTTTGAGGGTCTCAGTGTCTTCTTCACTAGCACCAAGTGACCTCAAAAGGGTCTCAGGAAGGGAGGGCTCTCTTAGAGTGACATTGATCCCCATCTCCTCAAGTTGTTCTGCATACTGATAGGCCTGATCTCTTTTATCGAGGTCATAGGTGGCCAGTAACTGACCTTCATCATCGAGAAGCAAGATGGGTTTCTTTTCATTCATGAGGTCATCCTACACTATGGTCTGTCTCTTGACACCTTTTTAGAGAACGCGTTTACTCGAGACAATGATATTGCTTCCCATATTAAGGATAGCTAAATGACGCTGAAACCTTTTGTCATTGATTCTGAAGAAATGATTTGTCACCTCTTTGAACAACTGTGGGGCGAGGAGACTTACACTCTTAACTCCCTTGATGATGCTCATTTTCGCGTACCTGATTTTGGACCTAATCTCATTCTTGTTTCTTGTGATCTTTATTTGGCCCAGCAGGAAAAAGTAGAAGAACTTTTTGTTACGGAGATTCCTATTGTGCTTATGGGCTTCAGCGACCAGCTTAAAGCAGTTCAGGATAAAGGCTGGGAGGGCAAAACCCTAGAAAAACCACTTCAAGTTGCCTCATTAAAAGAAGACCTAAAATGTCTGCTTTCTTAATAGTTTCTAATACATTTCCGATAAGTTAGGCATGGATAGAGATCAGCTGATCGTTTTAGCCGGTATTTGTATCGTGCTTTTGGTTTTTTCAGTCAGTTTATATTTTCGAAGTGGAGCGTTTTAGGTCCTATAGGGGCTTCTTGCTCAAAATATTATCACTTTCTTCTGGCTTAAGAATAAAGGGCTGCAGTCCTAATTGATTAAAAATAAAATCAGGAACTCTTACTCGATAGAAAATTCCCTTCTCATGATTACTTGTTTTAATGATATTTGTTTTTGAGGCCACGGCACTATGAGCAGCACCTTCATCATAGGGAACAAAGAGATCATACTGATCTTGTTTTTCTAGAAAGTAATTAATGATATGGGAGCGAAGATTCCTCATATCCTCATCATTAAATGAACTCACAACATAGGAATGAGGGTGAATCCTCTTAACAATTTTTGCTTTAATGGGATCATTGAGAAGATCTTTCTTATTAAAAACGATAAGACGCTCTTTCTCTCCAACACCGAGTTCTTTAAGAACCTCTTCTGTTACATTGAGATGCTTCTTGTAATTGGGGTCACTAATATCACAGACAATAATGAGAAGGTCAGCTTCTAGCGCCGACTCCAAAGTCGTTTTAAAACCTTCAATCAGGTTATTGGGGAGGTTGGAAATAAACCCCACAGTATCGATAAGAATCATCGGGGGATGAGTATCTGGGTTGAGAGTACGAAAAGTTGAATCCAACGTCGCAAAGAGCTTATTTTCTTCCTTTATGGCGACTTGGCATAAGCGGTTCATCAGTGAAGACTTCCCAGCATTGGTGTAGCCAACTAGTGCAGCGGTCACCGCCATATTCTGTCTTTTCTTCTTTTGTTGCTCACGACTTTTCGCTAAGAGTTTTAATTCCTTTTTATAGAACTCAATTCTTTCGCGGATGATACGACGGTCAAGTTCAATTTGCTTTTCACCTTCACCACCTTTAACACCGACACCACCTCTTTGACGGCCAAGGTGACTCCAAAAACCAGAAAGGCGCGGAAGTACATATTGAAGGCGAGCGATTTCAATTTGAATTTTAGCGTCACGAGTTCGAGCATGACGGGCAAAAATTTCTAAGATGACGTGCACACGATCAACCACAGAGAGGCCAGTTATTTTACGGATATTACGGATTTGAGAGGCCGTGAGTTCAAAGTCAAAGACCAGCAGGGTGGCTCCTTCATCTTTGGCCTTGGTTGCGATCTCTTTTAGCTTTCCCGAACCAAGAATTGTTGCGGGATCAAGACTATTTCGAGATTGGATATATTGGTAGCCCGTGGGAATACCAAGGGTACGCATGAGTTCACGTAGTTCTGTTAGAGAACGTCCCGTTTCAACTTCTGTTTTATGCTCCTCAAACTTGGGGCAGATGATGGAAACAAGGGAAGCTCTCGCATTAGTTGAAATGTGAAATTCATTATCAAGCAAAGATAGTCCTCGATAATTCGTCTATAAATTAATTAGAACATTATCTATAAGACGAGTATCTCCCATGTGATAAGCCCCTGCAACCACTACTTGCCTAGTTCTTGGCCCTGGAGCTTTTAGGGTTTGAGCATCAAGAAGCTCGAGGTATTGCCATGAGGGATCTTTAAAGAGGATCTCTTGACGAAGGTTTTGCGCCTCATCGGGAGCCTTGAGGTATTTTTGGGCCACCATTCTTAATGATTTATAAATATTGGCGGCCTCTAGCTTTTGCTCGCTGGTCATATATTGATTGCGACTAGAAAGGGCCAAGCCTGAAGATTCCCTTGCAATGGGCACCATGTGAAGCTCAATCGCAAGACTAAGGTCTTTAGTCATCTTTTGGATGATCTTAAACTGTTGATAATCTTTTTGGCCGAAGTAGGCCTTATGGGCTCCACTTAATTGAAAAAGCTGATAGACGACGGTGGTGACACCTTTGAAATGGCCAGGACGTTGCAAACCACATAGGGCATGCTCGAGTCCTGTAACTTGAATTTCCGTTGAGAAGTCCTCAGGAAAAATTTCTGTTGGCCTTTCAGGAGCAAAAACAAGAATCTTTTCACTACCTTGCAGTTCTTTTAGCTTTTTAAGGTCACTTTCAAGAGTTCGGGGATATTTCTCATAGTCTTCATTGGGACCAAACTGCTTAGGATTTACAAAAATAGTAACGAGGGTGTGATCATTTTCTTTTAATGATTCTTTTACCAGGTTGAGGTGCCCTTGGTGAAGGTTGCCCATTGTGGGAACCAAACCTAAGATTCCTAGGGAGCTTTGTTGACGATAATTTAGGTAATCGGATTTCTTAGTGAAGAGCTGCATTGTTCTCCCAGATGAGAGGAAAGGTCGCGTTTGCCATCTCTCTTTTCGTTAATAATTTTTCTGCACTCATATTTATATTGTCGATACAGGTAACAAATCGGTAGTGAGCCTGATCGGCCTTGAACCCTAGTGATTCGCCCTCATTTGATATAAGACCATTGCTGACTTTTGTTCCTACCAAGAGGTCCACTGGTTTTCGCTTGAATTTTTCAATGAGGACTTCATCGCTCAGTTCACTTTCCGCTGCAAAGCCAATTACCTTTTGATGAGGCTTTTTGACCTTTAATACCGCGGCCAAGACATCTGGAGCCCTTTTAATTTTGAGTGAGGACTCCATTTGAGACTTTTTTAATTTTCCAGTAGAGACTTCAAATTCAATATCGCCAATGGCAGCACAGGAAATGTAAAGATCCGCCTCCGTGAAGTTTTCTAGTACCTTTTCGTACATATCACCTGTTGTTTTTATGCGAATCACTTCATAGTCAAGATGTTGTTCGTAATTATTAAGTTCTTCTGTTGCATAGTGACCGGCAATGACGGTCACTTTATTTCCGGCCAAGAGCATGGCCTCAATAAAGGGAATCGCCGTCTTACCCGTTGATGCATTGGTGAGATAGCGGACCTCATCAAGTGGAGCGACTGTTGCTCCTGTCGAGATTAGAATTTTCTTTGAGTTGGCGCTCGGTAGACTCCAAGTCAGGCCAATCGCCTTAATCACAGCAAGGTCCGCGAGCTTGCCTGCACCTTCATCACCACAAGCGAGGAGACCGCTTTTTGTACCTGCGATAAAAACAAAGGGAAGACCGTTAAGTTTTTTTAAGTTCTCTTGAACAAAGGGGTGAGACAACATTTCTGTGTTCATTGCAGGAAAAACCACTAAGGGCTTATCCTTTCTCCAAGCGAGAAAAAGTGAGCTCAATAGATCTGTTGCTCTTCCCTGACAAAAGGTTGCAAGGGTATTGGAACTTAAGGGGGCAATGATCATCCGGTCAGCCCATTTGGCCAAAGCCACATGAAGAACTGATCCCTCAAGTTTGGGGTCACGATGGGATAGTTCTCCAAAGTCATCATCTGGTTGATAAACAGCTTCACAACCGAGGTAGATAAAAGTCTCTGGCTTTATAAAGGCCAATGCGCCCTTTGTGAGAATCACACGTACTCGATGACCCGACTTCACAAAATCGCGAGCAAGATCAAAAGCTTTGTAAGCACTGATGGAACCAGTGACACCTAGGGCTATTTTCATGGGCGCACTATTCCATAAAGAGGACTTTTTGGCCATGAGAGAACCTCTTATAACGTACTAACGTATTGAAAATATAAGGCGTGATGAATGAGGTGGGGCTGAAAAAAAGATTCTGTTGATCCACCTTCTTGAATGGTCTGTTGAAAGAGCAACCCATCACGTCCTGTGCAAATGACCCGTTGGTCAGGGTTATCTATCATTAGTCCTTTCACCTCTTGGGAAACTTTCTCAACGAGAGAGTTCACTAAGAATTTGTGGCCCGAGCTAATGGCATCTTTCGTACTTTGAGGTGCACCAGAGGGGAAGTCGAGGGTGGCCTTATTTAAGCTATCAAAGTGGTGAGAACTGCTAAAGAGTTGAGCTCCTCTTTGATAACTTTGGGCGAGAGTTACAACCCCAGGAATAATGTAACCACCTTGAAAACCTCGTTCATTGACATGGTCAATGGTTAAGAAAGTTCCAGAATCTATGATGATGACAGGAGCTTTGAGAGCATGAAAGCAGTAATGGGCGATCGCCAAGCGGTCATGGCCTAAAGTTCTCTCATAAGAAATCGGCATTCCTAGAAATGAGTTTCCCTCATTACTGTTAAAGTCTTGAAAAATCTTTGAAGATTTAACCTCTCGAGAAACGGAGGAAATCATGGTTCTTTTTTGTGGTAAATCTTTGAGTTCTTCAAAGCTTAAAGGGGTGATCTTTTTAAGTTGACCCTTCTTCCATTGGCCAACATGGGGATTGCTATTTCCGATATCGCAGGTAAAGCAATCTTCCTTGGGAAGACTGTTATCAAACTTTAGGAATAGAGACTCGAGAGAATTCATTACCAACTAAGGGGTGTGAGTTTGGGATGTGTTCTGATCTTTCTTAGAGGCAACGTCTTTGAGGTAAAGTTCAACTCCCTGACGTTTGAGTTCATAAAAGTCCGCGACAGGGTGGCAAAAGTTAGGGGGTCTGTTTGGTCCCATCTTGAGAAGGTCATTGATCACAAGGACCTGGCCATCAGTTTGGTCACCACTACCAATACCAATCGTTGGAATAGACAGTTCTTGTGAAATCTCTTGAGCAAGGGGAGCTGTCACACACTCTAAAACCAGGGCGAAGCAACCAGCGTCTTGTAAGGCCTTGGCTTCACTCTTTAAGCGAAGAGCATCAGGATCATTTTTACCATGGGTATAATAGCCACCTTGTTGGTGAACACTTTGTGGGGTCAGGCCAATATGACCCATTACAGGTATTCCAACTTCCGTACATTTTTTGATGAGTTCGCAAAAAGTGACTGAGGCTCCTTCTAACTTTAGGGCCTCCGCCTTCGTGTATTGAAAGAGCTTAATGGTATTATCAAGACCACGTTCAACAGTGGCATAAGTTCCAAAGGGTAAATCAACCACGGTGAATTTATCAGGGGCACCTCTTTTAACGGCACGACCAAAGGTCATCATATCCTCAAGTGTCGTCTCAACTGTTGTTTCGTAACCGAGAACAACATTTCCTACGGAGTCTCCCACAAGAATGAGATCGAGATCAGTTTCATTGAGGAGTTGAGCGGTTTGATAGTCGTAGCAAGTAAGCATGCTAAGAGGACGAGCCCCTTTAGATAATTTACGTGACTTTATTTTGCGGGTGTTGAGTTTCATGGTTTAGCTTTTTTTAGGGGTGGGGTTTAAGCCACTCTTTAGTTTTTCGAAGGTCTTTTGCAGCTGACTCTCTCGCCATTCTCTTTGCAGGTCCTTTCGCTCTTCATTGATAGAGAGCTTACGAACTTCTTCAAAGAAAGCTCCGCTCCAAATGTCCTGTCGCAGCTTTTCTATGGTTTCTTGGTACCCTTTGTCAAAGAGCTCTTTTGAGGCAAAGCGAGCACCAATTAACGCGTGGGGACTAATAAGGTTAAAGAACTCACTTGGTCCTAACTCAATCATGGCGTTGGCAATGAGCTTCACTTCGTGCCATGCCTCTAAATACGCCAATTCACTAGGAATATCATTTTTAACAAGAGTGTCGAAGCAGCTCTTTGCTGCGTAGGGTAATAGACCGCATAGTAGGGTCTGTTCACTAAGAAGGTCGGCACGGGTTTCTTGTTCAAAAGTTACTTCATAGGGACCCGCTGTTATTCCTAAATTCTTAGCTAGATGAAGAAGCTCTTTTTTGAAAAATTCTCTTTTTTCAGTTGTGACCTTATCTGCACTGTAAACGGCACCAAGGCCAGCTCCCTGTTGGTAAGCACTTCTTAACTCACTTGCAATTGCCTTAGGAGCGAGTAGGAGGTGAGTCCACTGTGGGTAGGTCTGGTCGAGGCCATGCTCAACCATGCTGGCGCCGTGAGCGTAAATAATGACAGTGTCTTTGGGGATATTTCGTTGATTTTCCTTTAGAAAATCAGCGTGTTGGTGATCAGGAATGAGAAGCAAAAGAAGACGGCTTTCTTGTAAGAGAGTGTTGAGTTCCCTACTCGCTTCAAAGGCCAGAGCTTCAGCACGAGACCAGGAAGGGGAATCCGGTCTGAGGTAACACCTAACTTGGTGGCCACTATCTCTTAAATTTTGGGCCCACGCCTGCCCTTGGGAGCCGAGTCCCACCAGGGTAATATTGTGCCAGGCGCCAGTTGCCATGAACTTCTCCTTTTCATCAGGGCTTGTTAGTATGCGTTCTTATCACAATGCACAGGAGAGTGCGAGGAGACAGTTGCTTGCTGCTTGATAAAACCTTTTATTTTAATGAAAGAGGTGAACTCACATCTGTTGACCCGGGGCTTGCCTTTGGGAACTCTGCTTTTCTCTATGCTCAAAGTATTTTTACGACCGCTGCCATTAGAGACCACTCACTATCTTTCTATTCACAACATATCGACCGCTTAAAAAGGGGCGTGAAGTGGTGTTTTGAAAAAGAGGTGAAGAGTGAGTTTATCGAGGATCTTATCCTAAGTTCTTATTCTTCATTAAAAAGTTGTAAAGAACTTGCAGGTTTTGGGGATTGGAAGTTTCGGCTTACCTTTATTCAGAGAGCTAATGGTGAGCTATTTCCACTTCTCGCTTTTAGTCCTTTTACTTTCTTAGAGACCAATGTTGAAAAAGTTAAAATTGTCTCAGAAGTTTTTGGTAGTGATTTTAAAAAAGACAACATCAAAGTCGGTGATTACCGCACTTCAAAAATATATGAGCAAAGAGTGGGGGAAGCTCTTTTATTTTGCGATAAAGAAGGTTTCGTGACAGAGGGAAGTTACTCCAATCTTATTTTAAGAGCTAAAGGTGGAAAATGGGTGACGCCGAAACATGAATTTGTCCTAGAGGGAATTGCTCTTCAGCATGGCCTAGAGGGATTAGGTATCGAGCGGTGCGAGATTCATCAGTCAGAATTAGAGAAATATGAAGCAGCTTGGTTTATCAATGCCTTGAGGGGGCCACAAGCCATCTTGAGAATTGGTGATCATAGCTTTAAGAATTCGTTAAAGTTTCACGAAGAGATTAAAGAGGTTTTTAATAAGAATCGTAAGGAAAAGGGGAGAGAATTATGAGTACCGGAAAGTCCCTAAAAGTGAAATGCCCGAAATGTAAAACTGAGTTTAATTACTATGACTCTGAACAGAGACCCTTTTGTTCTGAAAGGTGTAAACAAGTTGACCTTGGCCATTGGTTTACCGAAAATTACCGGGTTCCTTCAAGAGAGCAGTTGAGTGAAGATGATCTAGACAAGGTTATATCAAAAATAAATCCAAGCGGGGAAAATGACCATTAAAAGCCCACTCACAAAGAAACAGCTTAAGGATATTGCTGATCATGTGGTGACGATCTCCTCGGCGGCTGGCCTAAAGCTGGTGCGCCGTCAGAAGAAGCTTCATCAATTGAAAATATCGACTAAAGAAGCCCAAGGGGTGGTATCTAACGCTGATATTGAAGCCGAAAACTATCTCATAAATCACTTAAGACCTTTGGTTAAAGGAGCCGAGTTTCTTGCCGAAGAAAGCGCCTTTAAGGCTTATGGAGGACGTTCAGCCGCTTATAAGAAGTACAAGGAAAAGGACTTTGTCTGGATTATTGATCCGCTTGATGGCACGACCAACTATCTCAATAAGATGGATTACTTTGGTGTCTGTATCTGCCTTGCCTATAAAGGCCAGCCTCTCATTGGAGTGGTTCATAGACCACCTACTCATGAGACTTATTGTGCTATTTTTGACCAGGGCAGTTTCCTTATCGATGCCCACGGCAAAAGAAAGAAACTTACTTTACCTAAGGAGAGAAAACTTCTTAAAAATAGTCTTCTTGTGACAGGCTTTGCCTGTGAAAAAGGCGAGGTTTTTAATAGGGAATTTACTCTTTTTAAAAATATGATGAAAGAAGCTCGTGGGATTCGTCGTATGGGCAGTGCTGCTCTTGATATTTGCATGGTTGCTCATGGGGTTTTTGATGCCTTTTGGGAAAGAGGTTTGTCTCCATGGGATGTGGCCGCAGCGGCCCTCATTTTAAAAGAAGCAGGGGGAAATGTAACAGACTACAACGGTCGGAAGTTCAACCCCTTTCAAGATACGATCGTTGGGTCTCGCAGCTCTCTTCATACCCAAGTTTTAAAAGTTCTTAAAAGCTGATCGAATCAAACGGGTTTTCCCTTCTGCGTTGACACGAATTCAGGCTAACCACTATAATTTTAAGGAGATACATAGGCTATAAAGATTGGCCTTGCCCATGACTCCAAGGATGGAATAGTGAAAGATATCACTTACATGATCGCTGAGACAATCAACTCAACTTCGATAATGGTAGTGCTCTCAGTTTTAGTTCTTATACTGACAGCAATCATTGCTTATTGGCTCTACAACAAAAGAAAGTTTAATCAGCTTACTCATCAAATTCCAGCATCGGTTGTTAAAAATTATCTTGATAGCATCATCGCAAACTCGACGGCCTTAAAGTCTTCACTCTTTAGAGGCGGTGGTCTTGAACTAGGTGAAGGCATTCCTTCAATTATTCCAACTTCGGATTTGCCCTCAGGTGGTGTTGCGGTGGCGAGTGATCAATCAGAAGAGATCGCTCAGAAGAATGCAGAAATAGCGAATCTTAAATCTCTTCTTGGTCAGAAAGATGCCACAATTGCTGAGCTTGAAAAAATGTTAGAAGCAGCTCGCACAAGTAATGGTGGTGGTATCTCTGAAGAAGAGGCCAATATCATGAGAGGTGAAATAGATTCTCTTAAGAAGCAACTCGAAGAAGCCAACACTGCCCTTGAGGCCGCCAAAGCTGCTGGAGGTGGTGGAGCCAGTTCTGAGGATCTTGATAAGGCGATTGCTGAAAGAGATGAACTTAAGGAAAGACTCATTGAATACGAGATCATTGAAGAAGATCTCGCCAACCTCAAAAAGTTTCAACAAGAAAACGAGCAACTTAAGAAAACAATTGAAGAGCTTAAAGGGGGAGCTCCTGTTGCTGAGGAAGAGCTCGCGGCTGAGGCTCCTGCTCCAGATCCTGAGCCACCAGCTGCAGAGGAAGCCCCTGCTGAAGAAGAACCCGCACCAGAGCCACCGCCAGAAGCAACAGCTGAAGAAAATCCAGCTGCTGATGACTCCGCAACTGAAGCTGCAGCGGAAGAGAAACCTGATGTACCTACCAATGAAGGGGATCAAAAATCTGCTGATGAGCTTTTGAGTGAATTTGAAAAAATGCTAGGCTAGTCACGGCCTTTATTCCAAGGATGGAAGTTTATGTTTAAGCGAAGCCTTATTGCCTTTATGGCAGTCTCCTTATTTTCTTTAAATTTATTGGCAAGTCCTCAAAAGTCTTTCAAAGGCTCAAAGGTTGTTAAAACTGGTGAAAGTAGGGACATCGTAAAGAAGATGCTCTTGGCCGAGTTTAAAAAGAACCTTTCCTCTGCAGAGGTCGTTAAGCTTAAAAGACAAACTTTAACTTATTCCGGCAAAGCGATTCCCGCCCTCATTCAAGTTATGAAATCTGACACCTATCCAGACAAGAATAGATGGGTTGCCACTTTTCTGGTGGGGAGAATTATGGGGAAGAAGAGTTCTCCCTTCTTGGCTAAATTTCTCAAACACCCGAATTGGGTTATGAGAATGGCCTCTCTCAAAACTCTTCTAGCTTTAAAAGAAAAGAATTTAGGTTCGGCTTATGCGAGGGCATTAAAAGACCGCAGCTTCATTGTGAGAAAGCAAGCCCTTCAAAATATTCGTAAACTTGAGCTAAAGGATAAGGCCGCTCATGTATGGGGCATGCTCTATGATAAGCGTAATTACTACAACCCTAAAGACGGTCAAAAGAAGAGAACAAATCTCATTAGGGAAGCGATTAAAACGGTGGGGGACCTTAAGTTTGAAAAGGCAACTCAACCTCTCCTAAGTATGGCCCAAAAAGATAAGTATAAAGATGTTTTTGAAGAAATTGATTACTCACTCTCTAAAATCACAGGTAAGAAATCACCTGAAGATACTCGACTTAAAAAACGTTTCTGGAAGAAGATCGCGATAAGTTACAAGACCATCTAGAAGTTGGCTTCGAGCTCCTTGGCTTTCTGCTCTTCAATTTGCTTAAGCTTGGCCGCAATCTTGAGGTTGCGGTCGATTCGATAAAGAATAGTTTTCTCTAAAATGCCGTCTGTAGGAATGACTTTCCAGCCTTGGAGGAAGTCTTGTTCGATCATTTGCCTGCGATAAACAGTGACCTTGGTCACTTCCTTATTAGAACGAAAGCCTTTTACCACATTAACAATGAGTTTAAAGCGAGCTGCCTTAACAGCGTCAGATGAGCCAAAACTATCAGCAAAGTTCACTTCTAGGGTATTGTCTTGCCAGCGCGTCTTAATAACACCTGCCTCTTGATTGGTGAGCTCTAGGTTGTACTTTTTCATGACTTGAAGCACGGCCAACCAAGTCTGATTGTAGTCAAAACGAAAGACTTTATTAGGAATTTCAAACTCTTCGGTGATGTAGCGAAATTGCTCATAGCTGCTACAGCTCGTTCCTACGAGGAGGAAAATTAATGCTGCGCTGGTTAATAGCGGGCGAAAGATCACTCTAAAATTCACTTTACTAAGTCCTAGTGCTAAAAAAGACTATAATAATACTAGTTTAACCCGAGCTGGTTCACCTGCAAAATTTTCTTGGAG
Source organism: Bacteriovoracia bacterium (assembly GCA_030427595.1). GTDB lineage: Bacteria > Bdellovibrionota > Bacteriovoracia > Bacteriovoracales > Bacteriovoracaceae. Next base: position 30,431 of record JAUIBX010000003.1, read on the forward strand.
TTTAGGACATGGAATTTGTTGATATTTTGGCCAATGTTTTAAGTACAGAAGCCTATGCCCTTAATGAAGCTGCCAAGAGGCTCGATTCTAAGGTGGCCGATCAGTTGGTGGACCTCTTTCGTGACTTGGTTCAGGTGGAAGGTTCCCTCGTTTTTTGTGGGGTAGGAAAGTCAGGTTTAATAGGCCAAAAATTAGCAGCAACATTTACATCGCTGGGACTACCAAGTCATTTTCTTCACCCTACAGAGGCCCTTCACGGTGACCTCGGAACCTTAAGGGAAAAAGATGCCTTGGTGCTCATCTCCTATTCAGGAAAATCAGAGGAGTTGGTTAAGTTGATACCCTACTTGGTTGTTCCAGAAGATAGAAGAATTGCTCTTGTTGGAGACATGACTTCTCCCATTGCGAAGGCATGCTCTTTGGTCTTTGATTGCCATGTTCATAAAGAGGCTTGCCTCAATAACCAAGCTCCAACAACTTCATCTACCCTTGCTCTGGCAACAGGTGATGCAATGGCCGTTCTCTATGAACATGTATCCGGGCTTTCTAAAGAAGGCTTTGCTCAGTTTCATCCGGGAGGGAAGCTTGGCAAATCTCTAAGACTTAAAGTGAAAGACCTGATGATTCCAGTGGGAGAATGTGCTTCACTGAAAGAAGGGGATTCTTTTAAGACTGCCATTATGAAAATGAGTGAGTATCCACTGGGAGCCGCAGTTATTCTCGGCGAGGATCATAAGCTTAAGGGTCTTGTGGTTGAAGGAGATGTAAGGCGTCTGCTCTCTCAAGAGAGTTATGATTTAGAAGTGGATGCGATTAAGGTCGCCAATAAGTCACCCATTACAATCTGTCAGGAAGAACTGGCCAGTGTCGCCTTGAAGACTATGGAAGAACGTGAAAATCCCTTTTCCGTTTTACCTGTATTAGATGACAACAAATCTTTTGTTGGTCTTCTACGTTTACATGACCTTTTTAAAGAAGGCCTCTAAAGCTAACTATCTTTAAGTTTTGAGAACTTTGTCTCATAAATTAGGGCGAGAAGAAAAAGAAAGGTGAAAATACCAAAGAGCGGGATAAGGCCCCACCTTTGAAAGAAGGTCGCTTCTCTTTTTCCAAGTTCAAGATTGATATCTAAAACATCCTTTTTGAAAACACCTAAGCTTTTAGACTGGCTACCGTCTGGGTAGAGGACACTGGAGATTCCAGTATTGGTCATTCTCACAATAGGAATTTGAAATTCAAGAGCACGCCAAAAAGCGAGGTATTGATGTTGGTAGGGCTCACTTGTATCGCCGTACCAGCTGTCATTGGTGAGGTTAATGATAAAGTCCGCTTGGTTATTGGCGCTATTAGGGGTGCTATTCAGGTATTTTCTTATAAATCCAGAAAAGAGAATTTCATAACAGATGGCAGAAATAAAAGTTTGGCCACCATCGAGTTTAAAAAGAGTATAGTTTTGCCCCTTAGCAAAGAAGGCCATGTTCTTTATGACCTTGGCAAGAAGGGGATTTAGAGGCCCAAAGGGCAGACTCTCTCCAAAAGGAATGAGAAGCATCTTGTGGTAAACATCATTAACTTTTCCCATTCTGTTAATGAGAAAGCCAGCATTGTACTCTGTTTCAAAGAAGTTCTTATTTTCTGAGCCCGATTTATCGTAACCACCAAAGAAGACCTGGGCACCACTTTTCTCAATAGATTTTCGAACAACACTTGGAATGAAGGCGGGACTGACTCTCATCATTGAGGTGTTTAAAAGTTGAGGATAGGCAGTCTCTGGCCAAATAATGAGGTCAAGCTTCTCTCCCGGAAATTTCTTACTCTCTAGAGTGCTCATCTCGTAATAGCGTTTATAAATTTCTCTCATAGAGGAGACGCCACCAGACTCTGAGTCAAGCTTCATAAAGTTGCCGATATTGGCCTGAACTAACCTCAGCTTAAGGTCTTTGCCTTCATCTCGTGGGAAGGGATTTCTCTCTAGAGGTAGGAGAAGATTGATCACAAGCACGATAATAAAAATGATGGGGCCAAAGAAGTCGAATTTTTGCTGACGCCAAAGACTAACAAGGCTGAGGATTAAAGCATAGGAGGCAAAGCTCATGAGAGGGGCTCCAAACAAGGGAGCAAGTCCGAGGCGCGGTGCCAATTGCAACCATGTATGACCAATGTGGGCCGGAAACTGTTGGGGAATGAGGTTTTCGAGAACCACCAAGATGAGTGCAAAGATGAGGTTGCGAGTTGAAGCTCCGCCAGCAAGGGAACTCTTCTTTATGTTGAGCTTCTTCCAGGCAAAGAGAAGTAGGATAAAAGCAAGATACTGAGGAACGATAATAAGGGAAAAGAAGGCCCCTAAGAGAGTATTAAAAGGGATGGGGATGGAGCCAAATTCTTTTAGGGTATAAGGAATCCAATAGTACCCAACTAGACAGTAACCTAACGAAAATAAAAGAAGAGAAAGGATCTGTGTCTTTAAGTTTAAGTTCTTCTCACTACTTCCATAAGGCAGGTCGAGGGCCTGTAAGAAGAGAAAGAGGCCCAGAAAACTAAAACCCATGAAGTGGGGCAGTCCCTTTATGGGAAAACCTAATGGGTAGAGCAAACCTCCCACGAAGGGGAAGAGGCGCAAAAGAACCCAAGGTTTAAAGGTAAATGAATTCATATAGTTATAGTAACGATAGGGTGCTCACATTGCCAATCTAAACTCATGAGGGCATCCTAGGCACTATGGAACCAAGTCGAGCTCCCCTTCATGTTTCTAACCCGCTGCGTCCTTTTGAAAAGGTTGCTGTAAAAAAACAATGCCCAAAGTGCGGTTCTCTCTTTGTCACCAAAAAAGAGTGTGAAGCGTGTGGGTTTCAGTTTTGGGTGAATCTTTTAGGGGACCCCTTTGGGGCGCGTAGTTTCTTCTCATTAAGAGATGACTTCATTCATCAATATAAGTGGACCTATCGCATGGCCTTCTTTACGTGGGCTCAATATTCTAAAGAAATTCAAAAATATAAGAGGATGCTCATAAAGAGATTTGAAATCCTTTGTGGTTACTTTTTTGATGAGCACGATAAGGATAAGGAAAGACGGCGCCTTTTTCTCTTTGAGGCCAATGAAATTATTGGTGAATATGCCTTAGTCGGAGGAAAACTGAGTGATCTGTGGCTCATTTTGGAAAAGGGAGAGCATCATCCTCTCTTTCAAAACTTGGCCCAGACTATAAGCCAGGTTCAAAATGAAAAGTCAGCTCACTCCATAAAAGAAAGCGTTGAGCTTTCATTGCAGAAGCGTTTTATGGGAACCTTTACTTATTTATTCTTATTGAAATTGGCCACGGGAAGTGTGGCCGTTATCCTGGCCGCCTATCTCTATATGAAGGCGTTCTTGTTGCCTTAGATTCTCTCGTCTACTGAGCCTTTCTGTAGAAAATTTGTCCTTGAACTTTACCCTTTTTCTGACGAGCATTAGCGATTTGTCTCTGCCTTTTAGCGGCAAGGCTTCTTGTTTTCTTGGCCTTGAGGTATTTCGCAGCGAAGGTTTGGGCCTTACCTGCGTCAAGACGACCACCACTTGAGCATTTGCTCATGAGAGTGATTTCTTTTCTTGCTGATCTTTTGATAATAGCTTTAATTTCTTCTGTTTTTAGCTCTGGGTATTGGCTCATAAGAAGAGCTGCTGCGCCAGAAACAAAGGCCGTCGCTTGACTTGTGCCCGTTAAGTAACCAGCTCTGCTTTTAGGAAGTGCAGACTTGATTCTGTATCCAGGAGCTGAAATATCGACACTTCTTTTACCCCAGTTAGATGAGCTGAGCATTTGAAGGTTGCGATCATGGGCCGTCACGGTAATGATATTTTTTAGACCATAACTTGCGGGATAATAGGCGTTAGACTTGACATCAATATTTGATTCTTCATTACCTGCAGCTGCAACAATGAGAATACCCTTTCTTTCAGCTTCTTTGAGAATTTTAAGTTCTTCTAGTGCTGGCTCCGGTCCACCACCAGAGTAGTTGATGATATCGACATTCTGATTAACAGCATAGCGTAGGGCTTCAATAGTTGAGTTGAGGTTATCTTGTCCTGAAGCACTTGGGTTGTAGTACTTTAGAGGTAGAATCTTAACATTTGGGTATACACTTTTAACGATACCAGAAACATGAGTACCGTGACCGTGGTTGTCCATCGGTTGAAGTTTATTTTTGCGGTTCTTAGAGAAGTCGATTCCGTAATTAGCAATTGAAGGCTTGCCTTGAGGAACAAAAATATTGTTCTTTAGGTAGGGATGGGTTGGGTCAATTCCTGTATCAATAACAGCAACAACAATCTCTTTTTTCTTCTCAAAAGTTTTCCAAGCAGGAATTAGGTTTATTGATGATTTCTTATTAGAAGGCTGAACACCCCAGCTTGCGAATTGTGATTCTAGAACAGATAAACTAAAGGGGAGCTCTACGTCAGTTTTCGATATGGGTTTTTGGAATTCTTTTTTGAGGACTTTATTAAGTAAGTTTTGAGGGATACCAGAGTTTCTCTTTTTGATAACTGCTGACTCTTGAGCCTGAACTCCTGACACTCCTAAAAGGAATGCAGAAAACGCAGTAGTCTTAAGAATTTTCTTTAGTGTGTTTGATTGTGACCGTGGGCTTGTCATTGGTTCAACCTTCTCCGTTAAAAAAGTTGTCTCCCTCTTCCTAGAGGTGTCCTGTCTCCCTATATATAAGCAAGGGGTGTACCAAAAACTATTCAGTGATTTCGATGCCTTAGCTTGCCGATATTCAACTATATCGTCCAAGCTTTGGGGGGGTGTCTAAAGAGTAGACGATTCGGCCGTTTAGAAAGTTACCAAATCGGCTAGGGCCGAGACTTCAAATCTGCTTCAAAATAGAGAGCATTGTGATCGGAGCCTTTAGTTTTAAGCACTTGGGCTTTCTTTATATCGATGCCTTTGTAAAAAACATGATCAAGTTTATAGCCTAAGAACCTTTTTATCAGATGGTCATCCTCCCATTGAACTTCCTTAAGTCCCAAGGCCTGGGTTGCTTGGGCCAGAAGGTGAGCGCGTCCAGGATTCCATGAGTTAAAATCTCCTGCCCAAATAAGAGCCCCTGTCCACTTCTTAGCTTTTTCAACGATTTCTCTTAATTGGGTGTCATAGGCCATAAGGCTAACAAAGTTGATCCCATGAGTATTAATCACCAAGAGGTCTTCGTTACCTAAGTTAAGGATACTTACCAGAGAGGTTTTTGGAGTACCTAGGATTGGTTCAGTGAGGTCACTATGGAGAGTATTATTCTCTTGCATGGGAAAGAGACTGCTTGTCATTACGCCATAGTGAGTTTCTCCACGGTGAAATGCTGTAGAAAAGTAACAATCAGATTCAATCAGGCAGTAACTCTCGCCACTAGGAATCACTGACTCTTGTAGGATGAGCAGGTTAGGCTTTTGGTTTAAGATAAGCTTTTGATAGTCACTCTTTATAGAATCATTAGAAAACTTATATGTATTCCAAATAATTGCTTTGATCGTGGTCTCTTCTTGGGAAGAGGCTTCTTTGGCCAATCTAGAGGTGGCAAAGGGTTCCGTAGGGACTTCAAAGCCAAAGGCGCCCCATGAGGGGCGCAATAAGATGAATAATATAGAGAGAAGAAGAGCTCTTATAAGCATCTCACATCAATGAGAGCAAGCTTTCCAAGCTTGGCCGTATCACTACCTTGATTACGTAATCCACGCCAGAAACGACGGATTACATTTTCATCATCTTCAATACTCGTTCTGGCATTGGTGCTGTCATCTGAAAAGGTGATGCTGTCTTGATTGCCTAAGGCAACGGCAGTTAGGCTAACTTTACCTCTGAGATCTTTATAGAGTTCTTTGTAGTCTTGAACACATTCCTCTACACTTGGGCTTTCTGCCACGAGGCATGCCGTTCTTTTTCCTGTAATTTCAGTAGAGAGAACAGTGACTTCCCTAATAAAGTCACCCTTACCCAGTGATTTGTTGTTGTATTCAATAATATAATCTCTGAGGTCTAGATAACCGTCGCGATAGACTGCAATACAGTCCTCATTAGAAATTTGAGCCTGAACACTGGTGGTAAGTGGACCAACAAGTATGAGGGCGCCAAGGGCAAGTGATAGTAGCTTTTTTGAAGTCATTTCGTACTCCTGTGGGTTGTTTTGGGTAATCGCCAGTATTATAGGAAAAACTCGCCACCGTAGGAGTACGATTGAAAAGTCTTCAAAGGCCGTAAAAAAACTTGTCGCTTTTAGGACTCTAAGTACTTAGAGATTATGGGGAAATGGTCCTGAGGTGCATGGGGAGAAGTGAGGATATTAATATGATCATAGTCTTGAAGATGCCCCTTTTCCTTACTGAGGAGCATGACATCCTTGAGAGGGTGGCGTGACTCAAGAGCAAAGCGCTTAACGTCTTTGAGGTGTCCAAGGCATTGATCACTTGCCCCTGTCATATAAAGAGTAGGGGGGAACTGGTGTTGGTCAGCCAAGAAGTTGTAATCGAGACCATTTTCACTATCAATCCAATTTTTTGAATAGACCCATTTTTGACTATCCCTTAGGGTTCCTTTGGATTCTCCACCTGGTCCATAGTAATTCGCGGGAAGGTGACCTTTGACAAGGACGATGAGTCGGCCAACGATATTCCACATGAGGTCAATATAGAAAAGGCGATGAAGGTTGAAGACTCCCACTCTTCTTTTGGTTGAGATATGAACGTTTTTTGCACAGAGAGGAATCCATTGAGGTGACTTTAAAAGAAAGCTGTTCACAAGAACTCCACCCCAACTATGGGTAACAAAGGAGAAGCGAGAGCTTCCCGAATCCTTTTGCAAAAACTTAAGGAGGGCAGGAAAGTCCTGATCAAGCATATCAAATTGATTGAAGTCATTTGCTTGATCGAGGGAAGGACTCGAGTTTCCTCTTGCCCTTAAATCAGCGACATAACAAGGAAAGCCTCTTTGGCATAGGAAAGGCGCTAAACCTTTTCCCGAGTCACTATAAAACATTTTCCCATCTTCAATGGCCCCGTGGATAAAGAGAAGGGGTCTTTTGGCGATTTTCCCTTCTTCGTTGGAGAGGTCTGGTTTAAAGACCCGAACATGAAGCTGGTAATCATCTCCTTTAGAGTCTTTTAATGGGATGAATTCAGAATCAACTTGCATAGGCCTAGGTTAGTCAAAGAGCTTGAAGGGGTCACCGTGGTGACACCTTCAAGACAATTTGACCCTTAGGGTCTTGATCGAGGTCAATTTCAGTAGCGCTTCGAAACCACCTAAGTATCAGTTTTTTCGAAAAACCAATTGGCATAAGCCTTGCCCCTAGTATGAGCAGGTGACGTCAGGAAGATATCACCGGCCATTAGGATGATGGTTTTAAGCTTCAAGGACTTAAGAAGATTTTGATTCACGGAAGACCAATGCAGAATGCGGAGGATTTATGACAAACAGGACGACAATCACTACCAAAAAGGCCATCAAGGGAATTCTTATTTTTACTATGGCCTCACTCTTTCCTGTAGCTGTACTGCTAGCTGATGCGCGTCCCCTAGATGCCCAGGAAGTTAAGAGAATTGAAATCGAACGCTCGGTTCGTCAATGGAAAGGCTTACGGTCAAACCTAAATGATGTTTTAAAAAAGGCAGATCGCCTCTCTCACTATAAAGTCGCTAGATAATAATTTAGTGCAAAAAAAGGGCCGGTGTTCAACCGGCCCTTCTAAAATCATTTTTAATTTATTTTAGCCATGCTTAAGAAAACGATTTTGTTCTCTTTCAGCTTCCTCTGCGTGAGTGATGCATAGGTTGGTAAAAGGTTGGTTCTTGAGACGCTTGAAGCCTATCTCGTCACCACACTCTTCACACTCAGAGTAGGTACCATTTTCAATGCGATTGAGGGCCTCATCGATTGAACGGAGTTTAAGAAGTTCTCTTTGGCGCATGTTAAAAGTGATTTGCTGGTTAATAACATTCGTTGCCAAGTCTGCCTCATCAGGAAGATCCTCCGATTGAACGTGGAGATCTTCTTTTTGTGTGAGGTATCCCCCATTAAGAATTGATTCTTTCATTTTGATGAGTTGATTTTTTAGTTCATCAAGCTGTGCCTTTTTCATGACATCCTCCTTGGAGCTGACCGTCCTAGCCTATGACGTAGCCAACTCTAGTAGTGCTTTGTCCTACGCCAATCATTATTTTACGAGCTTTATGAGACGGCGCACAAGTATAAAAATTTGCCCCTAAAAACGGGCTTTTGCAGCAAGCTCGTGCTTTGAAGCTAGCCAGTTCTATTCGGCAGATAACTGGGGAAACTTAAGCCGCTAATATTATATAAAGTGTTGAAATCTTATCGATTGACAAGGACTTGGGCCCTTTTTAGGCTTATGGAATGAATCAAAGCACCTCTGAAGGTCCTAGCGGCCACACTCATACACCCTCAGCTTTCTCTGGTATTCGCAATGCTAAAACTCTCAAAGAGGTCATGGCCTTTCTTGAGGAGGAAAATATTGCCGCCATCGTGGAGGCCATTAGGCAAGAGAAGTGGGCTCCACAGTTGATTCCTCTTTATCTCGCCCATCCGAACCATGTTGTTCGTTATGAGATTGCTGTTTCTCCTCTTACTGAAGATTGCGATCTTCAAAAGCTTTCTGAGGATCATGAGCTGATTGTGAGACAAGGGGCCCTTAAAAACCTAAGAGCGAAACTTCTTGAGAGAAAGCTTAAGAATCAAACCGTTAGTGAAAACTCGATCAAGGTCAAAGAGCAATCAGAGAAAGCAGAAAATGAAAATGATAAGGAAAAAGGTAAAGAGGTAAAGGCTCAATCAAACAAAGATCCAAAACCTTCCAAGAATTCTAAAAAAGAAAAGAGAAAGAATAAGAAAAAGGAGAAAAAAGATGAGTGAAAATAAAGCAACTGCTGTTGGCCATATTCCTTCCGGGCTTTTTGTTATTGCTGTAAAAGATGGTGAGGCAATGGATGGTTACCTGGCTTCGTGGGTGCAACAAGTATCCTTTGATCCTCTCGTTGTCGCCTTTACGATAAAGAGTGATCGACCAGGATATGAGGCCATCACCAGTGGTAAACCTTTTGCGATTAATATTGTGGGAGACCACGAAACTCAATATATGCGCCACTTCTGGTCGGGCTATGATCCCGCGAATAGTCCGTTTAAAGAAATTGACCATGAAGTTGGCAGTGCTGGTGGTTTAATTATTAAGGGAGCCAAGTCTGCAATAGAGTGTCGCTTCCTTTCAAAAACACAGCCTGGAGATCATGAAGTAGTCTTTGCTGAGGTTTTAGACTCAAAGGTTCTTTCTGAGGAGGCAAAACCCAAGGTTCACATTAGAAAGACTGGTCTCGACTACTAAGATTATTCTTTAACAAGTTCTTCGAGGAGGGCCATGACTTTGTCACCCTCCTCTTTATTTATATAGCCAAACTTTGCGTAAACGACCTCTCCTTTTTTATTTAAAATAAGAACATCGTTTTCATCATCAGCGACTTTCCAGGTTTTTACAGCTTTCTTAGTTAAGTCTTTGAGGTAAAGAGTTGCTGGATATTTCTCTTGCTTCTTTTTTAAGGCAGAAGCGATAGCAAAGTTAGGCAGCCAGGTGGCATCCATATTAATCATTCCTAGGTACTGCACCTTCTCTGCTGGAAAGACTCTTTTATCAAGACGTTCAGAAATCTCTTCATTCTTATCCTTAACATCGGGATCGACATAGAAAATAACAAGAATCTTATTTTCCTTAAGACTTTCCTCCAAGGACCAAGCACTTCCATCTAAACGTCCTCCATCATCGCCAGAGAGGACAAGATTGGGGAGCTTCGTACCGATAAGAGGATTGGCGTAAAGGGAAGACGTTATGATGAGAAGGAGTAAAGTAGGCCAGAGTCTTTTCATTATTTTTTATCCTTGAGGTCACGCCAACTTTTTCCTTGGCGTGCCCTGCGATTGAGCTGGAAGTTTTCGACTGCTTTTTTGTGGTCTTTGTAATTTTTAGAAAAGACGTGGGTACCGTCATTTTTAGAGACGAAATAGAGGTAAGAGTGCTTTTCTGGATTAAGGACCGCGCGAATTGAGGAAAGACCAGGGTTAGAAATTGGCCCCTTAGGCAAGCCGCCGATCTTATAGGTGTTGTATGGCGTTTTTTCGAGTAGATCTTTCTTTCTTAGGTTGCCATTAAAGCGCTCATAAATGCCATAAATGGTGGTTGGGTCACTTTGAAGTCTCATGCGCTTTTTAAGTCTGTTGATAAAGACACCAGCAATGACAGGCCTTTCAAAGGAAGCTCCGGTTTCCTTTTCAACAACACTCGCCAAGATGATTACCTCATGTTTTTTGAGACCCAACGGAGCTTGAGAAAAATCGAGGTCCTCTGTTTTCTTATCAAAAACCTGAACCATATTTCTAATGACATTCTCAGAGTCGGACTTAGGTGTGAACTTGTATGTATCGGGGTAAAGGTAGCCTTCAAGTCTCTCGGCAGGAACTCCAAGTTCTTGAGCAAGCTTTGGTGACTTTGCGAGCTCGATAAAGCGCTCTTTACTATTAATAATATTTTCGCTTTCGAGAATTTCAGCGATTTCAAAGAGGTTCTTTCCTTCGGGAATTGTGACATCATCTGTAATACTTTGGCCTTTAATAAGAGTGTCAAAGACATCTAACATATTGGAGTCTTTCTTTATCTCAAAGCGACCGGCCTTAAACTTTGTCATCAGACCATTGATTTGGGCGTATCTATGAAAGAGCTTAGGGTTACTAATGAGTCCCTGTTGGTGAAGCCGGCCGTTAATACGAGAGAAGCCCTCTCCAGGCTTTACCTCAAAGACGACGTCTTTTCCGCTATAGCTCCAAATCGCCATCATGTAATAAACCATGAGGGCCGCCATCGCGAAGGCAAATGCTGGAGCGGCGAAAACAAATACCCACCAATACTTTTTCATAGGCTTTCCTTACCTAGTTGTCGTTATGATCTGTTTGTTCTTGGATGAACTGTTCAATTATAATCGATGCAGCGAGGGCATCAATCTTTTGAAGGTCGATCTTGAAGTTATAGCGAGGATCGTTCTTCATACGCTGCTCAGCTTCATAAGTGCTGAGGGTCTCATCTTGAAGGTGAAGTGGGATATTTTTGAGAAACCCCTCAAGGCCATGAGCCCACTTTTTGACTTTTAGTGTCATTGTCGATTCGCTTCCATCTGTCAGGTGGGGGAGACCGACAATAACGCGATCGACGACCTCGTTATCGATAACTTCTTTTATGGCCTCTAGACTCTTTTGGTCACTTGAAACCACAATTCTGTCATAGGGCTGAGGAAAGGGATCAGCGCCTACCTTATAGAGGGCCAGGCCGATGACCTTTTCTCCGTAGTCGATACCTAGGAGGACTTCGTTGTTAATATCAGAAATTTTAATGAGGTTCTGTTTATTCATTAGTAGCCTTGGCGCACTTTATGAGGTGACATACAGGGGTCACAACAAGCCCGTATCATCTTGACATTGGGCCCTACTAGGATAATATTAAGTCATTCTTAATCGAAAAGCCCTAAACAGTCTAACGTCACAGAAGCCCTCATCAAAATGAGCAATTTTGCATGAGCTTTAAGGAAACTTTTCTACTCCCCAAGAGGTAAGTCACACAATTCATCAATCATAAACTTCAAGAAAATTTTATTCAGGAAAGAGGTAGGACCTAATGCATCTTAATGATCTTAGAGAAATGGAAATTAAAAAGCTCAACGATTTAGCGACTGAGCTTAAGATTGAAAACTCCAGTGCGATGAAAAAGCACGAGGTGATCTTCGCAGTTCTTAAGGCCAAGGCGAACAACGATGAACAAATCTTTGGCGGTGGAGTTTTAGAAATTCTTCCTGACGGATTCGGCTTTCTCCGCTCTCCTGGTTACAACTACCTTCCTGGTGCCGATGATATCTATGTAAGCCCAAGTCAAATTCGCCGTTTTGGACTCAAAAAAGGTGACTCCATCGAAGGTGAGATTAGACCTCCTAAAGATGGTGAACGCTACTTTGCCCTTCTTAAAGTTTCGACTATTAACGATCAAACACCTGAAAAACATAAGAAGACGGTACTCTTTGATAACTTAACTCCTCTTTATCCAGATCGTAAGATCAACCTTGAGGCAAAGCCAACCAATTACAGTACTCGTATTATTGACCTATATGTACCTCAGGGTTTTGGTCAAAGATGTCTGATTGTTGCCCCTCCAAAAGCTGGTAAAACAGTCCTTCTTCAAGATATTGCGAACTCTATCACGGCCAATCACCCAGAAAGTGTTCTCATTGTTCTTCTCATCGATGAAAGACCTGAAGAAGTTACAGATATGAAAAGGAATGTTCAGGCAGAGGTTGTCTCTTCAACCTTTGATGAGCCTGCCAATCGTCACGTTCAAGTAGCAGAGATGGTTATGGAGAAGGCCAAACGTCTTACAGAAGCAGGTAAGGATGTTGTGATTCTTCTCGACTCAATTACTCGTCTCGCTCGTGCTTACAATACGGTTGTTCCACCATCTGGAAAGATCCTTTCTGGTGGTGTTGACTCCAATGCTCTTCACCGTCCGAAGAGATTCTTTGGAGCTGCAAGAAATATTGAAGAGGGTGGCTCTCTTACCATTATTGCTACCGCTCTTATTGATACAGGTTCAAGAATGGATGAAGTTATCTTTGAAGAATTTAAAGGTACGGGTAACTCTGAAATTCAACTTGATAGAAAGTTACTAGAGAAGAGAATCTTCCCAGCTCTTGATATCAACCGATCATCAACTCGTAAGGAAGACCTCCTTATGGATCAAAATGATCTGGCAAGAGTTTATGTCTTGAGAAAGGTTCTTCACCCTATGAACACCATTGATGCGATGGAATTTATGCTTAGTCGTATTACCAAGACTAAGACCAATGCGGAGTTCCTCGACTCAATGAATGGCTAGCACATTGATTTGAATAAAGTGGGCCCTCCCTAGGCTTCGGTCTTGGGAGGGTTTTTTACTTAAAGGAAGTTGCATGTCTATTTTTAATAAGCTTGATGCGGTTGTCGATCGATTTGATACCCTGACTGAAAAGATGGGGGACCCGACTCTTTACGAAAGACAGGACGAGTATCAGGCCATCACAAAAGAACGTGCCAATCTTGAAGATATTGTTAAGGCCTACAAAGAATATAAGCAAATTAAAGCCGACGTGGATGAAGCCAAAGAAATCCTTAAAAATGAAAAAGATGAGGATATGAGAGAGATGGCCAAAGAAGAGCTTTCTGAGAAAGAATCTCAAATTCCTGTCTGGGAAGATAAGCTTAAAATCCTCCTCCTTCCTAAAGATCCACTTGATGATAAGAACGTTATCGTAGAAATTCGTGCGGGTGCCGGTGGTGATGAAGCCAGTATTTTTGTGGCGGATGTTTATCGTATGTATCAAAACTATTGCCGCTCTTTAGGTTTTAAGACGGAAAATATTTCAGTTTCAGAAGGGGACGAAGGCATAAAGGAAGTCATCTTCTCTGTCAGTGGAGATAAGGTTTACTCTAAGCTCAAGTGGGAGTCTGGAGTTCATCGCGTCCAAAGGGTTCCCAAAACAGAGTCCCAAGGGCGAGTCCATACATCGACGATTACTGTTGCCGTTCTTCCCGAAGCTGAAGACCTCGACTTCAAACTTGATATGAATGATGTACGTGTTGATGTCTATCGTTCTTCAGGTGCTGGTGGCCAGTCAGTTAACACCACAGACTCAGCCGTTAGAATGACTCACATTCCAACAGGTGAGGTTGTGGCCTGTCAGGATGAGCGATCTCAGTTGAAAAACAAAGAGAAGGCCATGAAGATCCTAACGGCCCGTATTTATGACAAGATGATGCAAGAGAAAGCCGATAAAGAAGCTGCTGAGAGAAAGGGACTTGTGGGAACAGGTGACCGTTCTGAAAGAATTAGGACATATAATTACCCACAAGGGCGTTGTTCAGACCATCGAATTGGTTTAACTCTCTACAGTCTCGATAAAATTATGGAAGGTGACCTCGGAGAGGTTACCGATGCTCTGATTGCTCATAATCAAGCTGAACTTCTCAAAGGCGAAGAGGAGTAGCTATCAAAAACGTAATTCAGGAATTTTTTAATAAAAATCCTGATGATTGGCGCTCCCATTATCCAGGATTAACCCTCTCTAAGCTTGAAGATGAGTACCATTCTTTTACAGGGTGTCTTGGTCCTCAATACCACATGAAAAATTATCTGGAGCTACCAGGTCCTTACTGGGATAGCTTTGTCGGCTTCCTTAAAAGAGGGGTTCCCCTTCAGTACATAAATAAAAGCGCTTATTTTTATAAGAGCGAGTTCTTTGTAGATGAAAGGGTACTTATCCCTCGCTCTGAGACTGAGATATTGGTTGAAAAGGTCGTTGAGGTCATAAAAGAAAGTGAAAAAGATGAGCTTGTCGTTATTGAGGTTGGAGTTGGTCCTGGCACGATTGGGCTATCTCTCCTTCAAGAAATCTCAAAGAAGAAAATTCACTTTATCGGTACTGATATTTCTCAAGATGCACTTGATGTTTTTAAAATTAATCAATTTAAACTCGACTATAAAACTCCGAACCATCACCTCATTGACATCTTAAAGGCGGACCGTCTTTCTGGAATAGATAAAAAGGCGGACATCATTGTGACGAATCCTCCCTATATAAAGAAGGATTTAGATAGGAGTCTGGTTCATAACCAAGTTTTGCAATATGAGCCACATGTCGCTCTCTTTCTTGAAGACGACCAATATAATGCTTGGTTTAATGATCTTTTTAATCAAGTTAAGAATCTGATGAATTCACATGGACATTTCCTAATGGAAGGACATGAAAGTCACCTTGAGGAATTATGTGAACTTGGTAACAAAGTCTTTTCAACTTCTGGTAAAATTCAAAAAGATTATACCAATAGAAATCGCTTCTTAAGCTACTCCTTCTGAGGATTCAAATATGGATAAATTATGTGTTAACGGACCCACTCAATTAAAAGGAGAGGTTCATATCTCAAAAGCAAAGAATGCTTACCTGCCTCTTATGGCCGCCACTCTATTGGCCACAGATAAGGTTACATTCACAGAGGTCCCTGGACTAAGAGATATAAGAACAATGCATAGGCTTCTTGAGCATCATGGTGTTGAAATTAAGGAAGAAGGTGAAGGTGTCTTCACCTATGATTGTCAAAAATTAAAGAGTGAAGAGGCCCCCTATGAGTTAGTCAAAACGATGAGGGCCTCTATTTGTGTTTTGGGGCCACTTTTAGCGCGCTTTAAAAAAGCGAAAGTCAGTTTACCTGGTGGCTGTGCCATCGGTACTAGACCTATTGATCTCCACCTTAAGAACCTTGAGAAAATGGGAGCAAAGATTGAAATTGAAGGTGGCTATGTTATCGCCACAACTGAAGGCTTAAAAGGAACAAAGCTTGCTCTCGATTTTCCTTCGGTAGGTGCTACTGAAAATTTAATGATGGCCGCTTGCCTTGCAGAAGGTGAAACTATTATTGAAAATGCTGCCCTCGAACCAGAGATCACGGATTTAGGAAACTTCCTAGTAAAGTTAGGTGCCAAAATTGAAGGGCTCGATACAAAGACCATTAAGATACAAGGTGTGAGTTCTCTGGGGGGAACAACCTACAGTGCCATTGGCGATAGAATTGAGGCGGCGACTTATATCATTGCTGGTCTGATGACTAAGTCAGAGATGACAGTTAAAGGCTTTGACCCCATTCACATTGATGCCGTTATTGAAAAACTTGCCGAAATGGAAGCAAAGATGGAAATAGGCCATGACTATGTCAAAGTCTTTCCCTCTGAGCTTGTTGGTACTGATATTGATACGGCTCCCTATCCAGGTTTTCCTACTGACGTTCAGGCCCAGATCCTTGCTTTATCAACACAGGCCAAGGGACTATCTATAATCACAGAGCATATTTTTGAAAATCGTTTTATGCACGTCCCAGAACTTCAAAGGATGGGCGCAGGCATTACCATTAAAGGCAATAGTGCCATCGTGAAAGGTGGAAAACCATTAAAAGGAGCGCCCGTTATGTGTACGGATTTAAGGGCCTCCGCTGCCCTTGTGCTTGCAGGACTTTGTGCTGAGGGGGTGACAGAAGTGAGAAGAATTTATCACCTTGATAGAGGTTATGAAAAACTTGATAAAAAGTTCGCAGGCCTTTCTGCACCAGTAGAGAGAGTTCAGGGGGATTAATGGATTGCTTATTTTGCAAATTGGTCGCTGGTGAAATTCAGCCAGATAAGGTTTATGAAAATGAGTTCGTTTTAGGCTTTAAGGATCTTTATCCTCAGGCCAAGGAGCATTACCTTTTCATTAGCAAAGAGCATACGACTCATGCCAATGAAATGAGTGAAAATCACCCCGAGCAGTTGTCTCATATATTTGATGCCATAAGGGATTTCACCAAAAGTAATTCTCTAGAGAAAGATGGCTTTCGTATTGTGAATAACCTCGGACCTAATGGCGGTCAGACCGTTTTTCACACTCACTTTCATGTTTTAGGCGGGGAAAAGCTAAGAGGCTTTGGCGCTTAAAAGGTCATTAGGCCTGAAGTCCCTCAAAGAGGCAATTAAGAGTTGCTCTTTGTAGGGGAGTCATCTCAAAGACTTCGGCCATAATGATAATGGGACTATCGTTGACCTGTGCAAGAAGGACTACCTGTCCCTGCTCCTTATCATAGCTATAAACTTCAAAGTTTGTTGCAAACTTACCTTCATAGTTTTTAAAGAGTGCTTCACCCAATTCTTTATTTTCACTTGGGTTGGGGCGCGATTGACCTTCTACAACAACGCGAACAAGTTGATTCTTTTCACCTTCTTTTTGGGCCTTTCTCATGTGGTTATAGGCCAGGGTTAGTTGGGTCGCTCCAAGGTTAGTTCTTAGGAGATGCCACAACTCTTCAAAGAAAGCCGTTCTATCATTTGGCCACAGGCCTTTAAGATGTTTGAGGTTTTCAAACATATTCTCAACGAGCTTGAGGTTGTTTCTTAGGATCCAAGTTGCGTAGGTTTGACGGGTGATGGTCAAAGCTTCAGCAGCTTCTAGCTTCTCAAACATTTCGATATTCATTTGCTCGTCATTAATGGTTTTGATGGGAGCATACTTATTTGTTTTGTTTAGTTTTTCCTTAAGTTCATGAGACTCATCGGCCTCTACCAGAGTTTTGGGAAGGAGGATGTTATGGATGGATTTACCTTCAAGATCTTCAATTTCAAAAATCTGTGGCTTTGAAGTCTCGGCCGCTGAGAAGTTTTGATAGAGAACTTGAGAGTCGTTTTTAACGTAGGCAATCGAGAGATCCATAGAGCTTCCTGTAAGATATTAATTGAGTGTCGCAGACTGTTATTTTAGCCAAAGCTCATACCCTTTGAAAAGGTCTCTTTTGCCTGTGTAGGCGGGGGTTTGGGAGATTTTGCTCCACTTGTTACAATAAATTCATGAACTTAATGCTTTGCGCTTTTCTTCTCCTGTTTTTCACGCCGAGAGTCTTGGCCCAAGATGAGAGGCTTTTTAGGGAGCTTCTTCTCAATAGTGAGCAAGAAAAGCTTTTGCGTGATGTTAAGCCAATTTATCGCATTCAGGCGCGTTCAAACCGTCACTTCCTCGACCTGACAGAAGATATTCGCAATGAAAGCCTCTTTACTTCCAAAAGAGATGGTGAAGATTGGCTGGAGATTTTCGATCACAAAGGAGAACCCCTTCTTAAGGAGAGTCTAGATACTCATGGGCCATGGAGTAGGCTTTATAAAATTCAGGTCAGGCGTTTGAATAAGATAAGCAAGGTGATGATTCTTTACTTCTATGAAGGAGTTTCTCGTTATTTAGAATTTCAGGGAACCACGCGAATTTATTTTATTAGCTACGACAATAATAATTTGAGTTCCTTAAAAATCTATAAGGGTCCTGTAATTTGGGATGAGAAGAGAAGTTTCAAAGATCACTACCATCAGCGAGTCTATGACATTAGTTTCTATGATCTTGATGGTGATCACACGCGGGAAGTCACTGTTTCTTACGGGAGAATGAACCGGGTTTACAAATACCTAGGTAAAGGCAATTGGTATAACTTTGATGATCAGGAAGCTCTCAAGCAATTCTAAGATATTCTTAAGAAGCCTTAGAAATATCATCGTCGTCAGTTTCTCTACGACGTTTTTCTCTCTCTAAATTGAGGTCAACCGTATTGTTCACTGTATGCTCTTCATGGTGAACAGCACCAGTGGCGTAGCTTTCATTATCTTCCAGACCTTTCATAATGGAATACCACAGAACAAAGGGAAGTGTGATGAGACCAAAGAGGAAAGCATAGGTAGGCCACGTTTTTGTTTGATTGCGAGTTTTTTCAATCAATGCTTTTTGGGCCGGTACTCTTGTCGTAATAAGTGATGTCTCTTGAACATATTCCCCTTGGCGCCAATTGAAACCGGGGTCCTGGGCAGGATCAACTTCTTTGTACTTTCCAATATCAATACCTGTTACGGGCTCAACGGCCGGAGCGCGACCAAAGGTCGTAAATGATAAAAGGAAGATGATAGCTGTAAGTACATTTTTAAACATAAGTGACCCCTATTGTTCTTATGGTCTTTTCGGCAATTAAGGTGCAGAAAATAAGGAATTTTTGGGTCAGGAAGCTTGAAAGATGAGTCGTGAATTCAGTATAAACTACTGATTTTACAGCAGGAAGAACTCTTAACCATTATATCGGAGATAAGTCGTGGCAGGAAACGGGGCAAATTTGTCGGTCTTATTTAGTCTGGTGAATTTTCAGGTGCATATGCTCATCGACGGCAACAAGTTCACCTCTTTTAAGAGGGATCCAAATATTTTCACCACTTAAAGGCTCAGAAGAAAAAATGAGATGGTTTATATAACCTGTTTTAGTGGCGGCTTCACACTCTGGAGAGAACGACGGGCATGTATCACGATCTCCACAAAGAGTTTTATATGTTGAGTAGTAAAGATTCTTACCACCTTGGTAGCCCACCATATTTTGGCCATTGGTGAGGATGAAAGTGTAATAAGTCGCTTCCTCCCCAGAGTCATCCTTTTGAGCGGGAGGGCCAGCATACTTAATAAGCTTTTCAATTGATTCTTCTAAGCTATCTTGAAGGAGCTGATGCTCAATCGTTCTATCACCTAGGTTACATTTTGAGGCTAAGTGAGACAGGATAAAATAAAAGATGAGCTCGCTGTCTGTTTCACCAAGGATGAATCTTCTAAACTTTGGTAAAACCCGTGCCATCAGGTCTTGGCGTTTTTCTTTAAAGTCGGTGATGTTGCCATTGTGAGCAAAAATCCAGCGTCCGTATTGAAAGGGGTGAGTGTTTAGAATATTGTTGTCACCTACAGTTGTTTTTCTGATGTGGGCCACGACCGTCTGTGAACTTACAACTCCCGAAACCCTTTTAAAGATAGCATCACCAATGGCAGCTTGAGCCGACTTCACAACATGAGGACTACTCTGAACATAATAGGCCACTCCCCAACCATCGGGGTGAGAGCCACTTTGAATACCAAGTGCATTCTCCGCTTCAACTAGGCTTGAGTGAACTTGACTTTGAATGACCGATCGAAAACCAAATAAACGACACATGTTTGTCTTTTCGGGTAGTTAGTAAGAGAACTTGAGTGATTAATTCTTGATTGAATTAACAATTGCCTCAGCCATCTTTTTCATGTTTTTTTCTTTGACTCTATCTTCCATCCAAGGCTCACCAGCACACTTCCTCTTGAGATACTCAGTGTTTACCATCACAGCGTTATGAAAGATGTTACTAAAAATCATGCGCATGGCCCATTCTCTGTCTTCAAGAGAGACCTCTTCTCCCACCTCTCTTGTAATAACATTTAAAAGAACTTGGTTGCCCGGCGGTCCAAAAGGCTCCCCTTCTCGAGATAGACTATCTTGTGGTGGGGAAAGGTGTTCGTTAAGAATAAGGTTAAATGAGTTAATCAGAGAGTGGCCATTTTGACTGAAAATATTGAAAAGCTTTGAAGACATACTTCCCGTATCAAGGGTTTCACCGGTACCTATTTCTCTGACAGCTTCTTCCATCCAACGATAGTTATACTCAAAAATATTATGAAAAAGATTGAGCTTATTCTTAAAGTGATAGTTTATCGAAGCAACATTGACGTCCGCTGCCTGAGCGATATCCCTTACAGAAACACCGTCAAAGCCACTTCGTGCAAAAAGCTCATTGGCATAGGCCATGATTTTAATCTTAGTGTCTTTATCTTCTTTTGCTTTAGTTTCATTTAAGTTAACTAACATAAGTGTCTCCTAAGCTTTCATACTTTCCGATGGAGAAGCTGATCTATTTTTATTTTTGAGAAAGCCCGGTCTCCAAGAGACGACATCTTCTAAAATAGCATAAGCACAGGGTACCCAGACAAGAGTCAAAATCGTTCCGGAGGTAAGACCCCATGCCATGGCAAGAGTCATCGGGACTAAGATGGCGTCTGTACCACCAATACCGTAGGCCGTAGGGATTAGACCACTAATCGTTGTAAGGGAAGTCACAAGAACTGCTTTAAGTCTCAGACCGGATGCTTTTACGAGAATATCGTGGAGACTCATATCACCTTCATCTCTCATCTGATCGATGAAGGATATGAGGACAATACCAGAGTTTACGATAATACCACCAAGGCCAATTATACCAATGAGAGCAAGGAAACTAATCGGTCTCCCATGACCCCAAAAGGCAATGGAAAAGCCTAAGAGTCCTAGGGGAATTGTTGTCATAATGATCGCCGGTCTTAAGAATGACCTAAAGAGAAATACCAAGAGAGCAAAGATACCAATTAAGCTCAGAACTAGGGCGTCTTTTAGAGACTCCATAGATTCTTTTGTACTTTCCGCAACACCACCAAAGACAAGTGAAACTGAGGGAAAGTTTGGAGAAAACTTATTGTAGAGTGTCTCAAGCTTTTTGTTGGCCTCCACGGCAGTTATCAATTCGTCATTTACATTACCTGTGAGTGTTTTTGAACGCTTGAAATCATAGCGCTTGATATGAGGAGCACCCTTACTTTCATGAAAGGTCGCAATTGTCCCAAGGGGCACCAGGTTACCACGGTTGTCCATAACCATAAGTTGCTTTAAGTCTTCAGTATTTTTTCTAAAGGGTTCTTTAAAGCGCACCATAAGGTCCACATCTTTATTATCTAGAGTAACTGTGGAGACAATAAGGCCAGCAATCGATGCTCTTACAGTAGTCCCAATGGAATCTACATTAAGGCCTAACTGATCTGCTTTGACATAATCAATATCAATATAGACTTCGTTGTCACCAAAGACATCATCAACCTTGAGGTCGCTGATTCCTTTGGTTTTCGCCAGTTCCTCACTAATTTGCGAGATCAGGTTATCCAGATCTTTTGAAGAGTTGGAGCGAAAGGTTGCTTCAATATCATTTCCAACAGGTGGTCCATTTACCATCGCTTCAAAGGAGATATTATCAGCATAGGTCTTCCAATTGATGGCACGTAATTTTTTTAGGCCATCAATATGACTAAGATTATTTTTTGCCTCTTCTGTCACATAAATAGTCGCCATCCCCACATTATTTCCATCTTTTGCCTTGGGGTCATTGGGTTGCATTTTAGAAGTACCAGCCCTGGTCACAATATGATTAACATCTTTTCCAAGTGCTTCCTTGATATCTTGGGAAAGCCTTTCTAAGGCAGCATTTGTTTTCTTTAAGCGAGTGCCACTATTCATCTCCAAGCGAGCAATATAAATCTCTGTTTGATCAGGAGGGAAGAGGATGAACTTATTAGCAACGCCCATTAAGAAAATGGAAACCACAAAGCTGACAACAAAGGCAACGGCCATCCAGTAACGGTGACGAACTGACCAGTCCATGAGCGCTTCAAATTTTAATTGATACTTAGCAAACCAATCGGAATGGCCTTCATCTGTTGCTTGCTTAACTTCTCCTCCTCCAAGGACCAGTCGCATCGGTAAAAGGAAGAAAGATTCTCCAAGGGAGGCAATAAGAGAAATAGTTACAACAATGGGAATGTATTTAATGAATTGGCCCATGATGCCTTTAGTTACAAGCATAGGAAGAAAGGCCGCAATCGTTGTAAAGGCGGTTGCCGTGATGGGCAACCATAACTTTTCTACAGATTCTAATGCCGCATCAAGAGAGCTCATTCCTTCTTGGCGCAAACGAGTATAGTTTTCAGATATCACGACCGAGTTATCAACGAGCATCCCAAGTGCAATAACAAGGGCCAAAATAGTAATGGCATTGAGGTTCATGCCATAACTTGGCATGAGGCCCATCGTCGCTAAAATGGCAAGAGGCAAAGAGAGGGAGGCCAATATACCAATCCTGCCCGGAAGAAAGATGAAGAGAAAGACAATGACCAGAACTAAGCCTGATACGGCATTGGAGGTAAGAACATCTAAACGATTGGCAACCTTTTTGGACTCATTATTATAAACGGCAAATTTAAATTCATCGCCGTAGCGCTTTCTAAATGATTGCAGTTTGGCATCAATGGCATTAACCAAAGTAATCGTATCGGCGCCACCTTTTTTACTAACGATAATAATTGTGGAGTCTTCTCCATTGTAGCGAGTGCGAACCTTTATTTCCTCTTCGCTATCTTCAACAGTTGCGATGTCTTTTAAATAAACTTTTCGCCCTGTGAAGTTAGAACGAATAAGGATATTTTCTAGTTCCTTATCACTTGTAATTTTCCCCTCAAGTCTTAGGAGCTTTTGATTCTGGGTTTCCTTAAGGTTTCCTCCTGGCACATTCACGTTTCGAGCTTGGATTTTGCCAATAACCTCTCTAACTCCTATGTGGTACTCGTTGAGCTTTTGATAATCGAGACGGATTTGGAAACGACGAGGGGCAAATCCCACCAAACGAGCTTCTTTTACAAGTTTATTATCTTCAAATTCTTCCTTGAGAAGGTCGGCAACAAGATCCCTTTTTCGATCTTTATTCGGTCCGACAACGGCCACCTCAAGAACAGGAAATTCCTCAGACTTAATTTCAGTGTATACAGGATCATCAATGAGGTCCTGTGGCAGACCAGTCACTCCATCAATCGCTCTTTGGAGGTCTGCCATAACCTCATCCACATTATCGACATTATCCATGTCGGCTCGGATAAAAATAGTTGATAGCCCAGACTGGGATACCGAACGGACATCTTTAATGCCAGAGACTTCTCTTATTTTGTCCTCAATGGGCTTGGTGATTTTAGTTTCAATATCTTCTGCTGAGGCACCATCATAGCGTGTCGTAACAAAGGATTGAGCAAAATCAACGGTCGGGTATGACTCGGCATTCATCTTGCCTAGCCCTTGAAGGCCAAGAACGAGGAGGCCTAAGGTCAAGACGATCGTGAATTTTGAGTTCTTTATAAAAAATTCTGTTAATGATCTCATATGAGTTTCCTATTAACCTAATAGATTTATTTACTTGCGTTTAAGGGGCAAGGGGTTTGGGTATAAACACTTAAGTAATCAAAGATGGTGTTGATCACAGTAAGCTTGGTTCTGATTTCATCGATATTAGATTGGAGGAATTGATCCTGCTCTTGCACAAGTTGTTCAACAGTAAGACGAGCTTGATTATATTTACGTTGAGAATTTTTAAGTGAAATACCGAGATACTTGGTGTTTTCTTTTTGGTTTCTGATGATTTCTTGGAGAAGTCCCACCTGACGCACTGTTTGTGTATGGTAGGCCTTAACTTTGGCGAGTTCCTTTTCCACCTGGGAGCGATACTTAAGCTTTGTGGCCTTATTGAGGACCTCTTGAGTCGTTTTCTTCTTACTTTCTAGTGGGATATTAAGACGCAGGCCGACGGCAACATTTCTTCTCGGATCATCACTTAGGTCACTCATCGCATCTGAGTTCGAGTTTGATCGTCCTTTCACACCATATTCGGTTTGCAGTTCTACATCTATATCATCGTAGGTATTGTTGATATTTCTTTCGAGCTTTTCCTGTTTTTCAAGTGAAGAAACAATCTCATCATATTTTGTGAAGCGCATTGGAGGTTGGCCTTCACTTGCAATAGTTGCAGTACAGGCAAGTACTTTTTGTACTGTTTGATCAATGTCATAAGGTTTCAACTTAACTTCTTTAAGAGAGATACTTGGTAAGAGCTCCTTTAGACTTTTCACTAAACTTTCCCTTTCATATTTAAGAGAAATAATACTGGCCTGACGTGCGGCTACCTGAGATTGATAGCGTGCCACTTCCCCTGCATCTGCGATGTTGTTGCGCCGGCGGCGTTTGGCCTCTTTGACTTGTTTTAAGCTACTCTTAAGTAGTCCTTCAGAGATTTTCAAAGCCTCTTGATTGGCCACAATACTCCAGTAGATCTTTCTTAGGTTATTGGAAAAGGTTGCTACGCCAATTTCTTTTTGCCAGCGTGCTTGTTGACTATAGGCCTGTGCCTTTTCTAGCTGAGAACGAGTTCTCTTGGAGATGAGATCTTTCCAAAGATTCACACCTAACTGAAGACTAAGTCCTGAGGTGCTGGCATTAGAAACAAAGTTGTTAGAGAATTGCTCTTGAAAACCTCTAAGACCGACAGTAACCCCTGAAGTAAAGTTTCTCGTAACCTTAACTTCGTAATTTTTTACGGGACTCGTTACAGGAATAAATTGGGCGAATTGTTTTTCTTTTGTTTCATAGTAGGAGGCGCTAGCTTCGAGATTTGTATTGAATTTATCATCAATTGATTTCTCTTGGGCCTGGGCACCAACTAAAGCACTATTGATTTGATCTATAGTTGGAGGGTTCTCTTTTAAAATCTCTAAAAGGAATTGCTCGTCGATATAAACCGTTTGGTCATTATTGTTGACTGCACCTGTTTGTGCCCTAGTTGCCAATGCAAAGAAAAGTGCAATGGCGAAGACCGTGATGGCCTTAAAGTTCATGGTTTTCATACAGACCTCTTAGCTGGCTTTTCTAATATTCAAACAATTGTTTAAATTAAACACTCGTTTAAATTAACATCGTTTCAAATTTAAAACAACTGTTTAAATTTGAATAAGTAATTGAAAATATAACGAAAAATTGATGTTTAGGAACTGTCTAGGAATCTAATTGCTCGTAGAGGACGAGTAGTTCTTCCTCTTTTTCAAGCTTCTTTTGGGACAATTGGGCGAGCTTTTCTATGGTCTCAGGCTCACTTTGAAGGGCGCCAAGCTCGTTCATGAGGTTGTCGATCTTGTCGATTAAGGATTCAGTCTCCTCAATTTTCTTGGTGAGTTCACTTTGGTTAACGCTTTTTGTGTTTGATTGAGGAGAACTAGAAGAGGCTTCAGGTTCATTTTTCGTACTGTTTTGATATTCATTTTCTTGCCACTGCATTTCCCTCATTTCTCTTTCGAGAGCCTTGGCTTCGAGATAGGTTTCTGCTTGTTCGTAGCCACCTTCAAAGACTTCAATTTTTTTCTCTTCAAGAAGAAAGAGACGGTTGGTGGTGTTTTTCAAAAAGGCCCTGTCGTGTGAAATTAAAATGACAGAACCTTTGAATTGATCAAGTGTTCTTTCAAGAATAAGGAGTGTCTCCAGGTCTAAATCATTCGTCGGCTCATCAAAAATCCAAATATCTGCATCTTCTTTGAGGTTGAGGGCCAATTGTAGGCGGTTTCTCTCACCACCAGAAAAGGTTTTAAGTGGTCTGTGAATTTCATCACCATTAAAGAGAAAGGATTTGAAGTAACTCATGACATGCTGAACTCTTCCATCCGGAAGAGAAACCTGATCAGAGCCCTCTCCTAAAATTTCATAGGGGCTCTTTTCTAAAGGAAGCTCTTTTCTCTGTTGAGAAAAAAAGCATATTTTTAATTCAGGAGCTTTTTTGATCTCTCCCTCTAAGGGAGGCAATTGTCCAGAGAGTACCTTAAGGAGAGTTGTTTTTCCGGTACCATTGTCACCGACAAGTCCTACCTTATTACCGCGATAGATACTGAAGTTGAGATGATGGAAGAGAATATCTTTGGCACTATAGCCAAAGGACAGGTTTTTAACTTCAAAGATCACTTTGGACTTTTTCTGAGAGTCCTGCAGAGAAAGCTCCAGTTCCCTACGTGCGCCTTCTTTTATTTTTTGAATATCTTTTTTTAAGTTTTCAAAACCCTCAACCCTTTTCTTTGAGCGGGTACCGCGGGCCTTTATTCCCTGCTTCATCCACGCGTCTTCTCTGCGAAAACTATTTTGAAGGCGATCTAGAATTTTTAAGCGTTCCTTTTCTTTGAGGGCCTGCTCTGCAAGAAAGTCCGTGTAGCTGCCATTGAAAGTCGTGATTTGTTGGCGGTCTATTTGGAAAATTTTATTTGTGGTTTTTCCAAGGAGGTAGCGATCGTGGGTCGTCAGAATAAAAGTTTTACTACTCAGGAGGAGTTCTTGCTCAAAGTGGCGAATCGTATCGATATCGAGATGGTTTGTGGGCTCATCATAGAGAATGAGTTCGCGTTCGGAGCTAAGACCCAAGGCCAAAAGACATTTCTTCTTTTGACCCCCACTTAATGTTCCAAGCTCAAGATTTTCATCCTCGAGGCCTAAACTTTTGCAGTAGGAGAGATAAGCCTGATGTGAGCCCCAGGGGTTGGAGTGTTCCAAGTCACTAAGAATGACTTCTTGATTTTTAAGGTCCTTATCACTTGCTTTATTTTGAGCCACTCTTTCATTGATGGCATCGAGGAGATCTAGTTTAGTTTTCTCTTCTTGATGAAAGTACCAAAAGATATCACTCACTGAGGTTTGGTGAGAGATTTCAGTGGGCATGTCCTGAGGGACGTGGAAATAGGAATAGCTTTCATTTTTATCAAAGGTGAAGGGGGGAACGGACTGGTCTGCAGAGATTTCTCCCTCAAGTATCTTGAAGAGAGAAGACTTTCCCTTACCATTTAGACCTAAGAGGCCAATTCGATCACCTTTATGAATCACCAATTCAGCGTCTTTAAAGAGCACTTTTGAGCCGAAACTAAGGTGGAGGTGGCGAAATGAGCAAAGGATCAATTGAAAGCTCCAAAAATTGATTATTCCCAACAATTACAATGTGTTATTAGGGAGTCTAGTAAAATTACAACTTGGTTTAAACCCCTTTCTCTTGCCTTTGTAAACCAATGAACGGCAAAACTTTCCCTGTGGTCAAAGCTTTATGACGCAAGATGTATAATAATTGTAGATGGGTATGTTTCGACCATCTAAGATTTAGATAAAGTGAGGTCAAATTCCATGGTTATGCCGGCAATTGCCACAAGAACCTACAAACTTTTTGAAAAAGATTCTTCTTTTAGAAAGTTGATTAAGAGAATGACCACAAAGCTTAAGAAAATGAACGATCCCATGAAGAGGGCCCACTTCGTTCATCAAAAAATTGACCACGAAATTAAAGAACAATTTAAAAATCCCAGTGTCCAAACATTAGTTCAGTGTAAGAAAGGTTGCTCAGCGTGTTGCCATTCACAAGTGGCCATTACTGAAGGTGAGGCTCAAATCCTTGCTCAAAGGATAAATGAAGGCGCTGAGGTTAACTATGAAAGATTGCATCTTCAGGCCAAGGCAGGAACTTCTACCTCGGCCTTTTTTAAAATGTCATTTGAAGATAGGGCGTGTGCATTTTTAACGGATAGGGGACTTTGCTCTGTTTATGAGGATAGACCCTCTGTTTGTCGTACTAATTATGTTCTAAGTGATCCTAAAAATTGCGAAATTCGTGCTGGGGAAAATCCCACAGTACAACTTCTCAATACTTTTAGTGCTGATAGTTGGGTCTATAGCCTCTTTCAGTTGAGAGAAAAGAATGGTGCTCTCGCTCCTTCTCTTCTTGCCATTCTTGAAGAAGAAAAGAAACAGGCATCCAAGGCCTTCCCTTGGTCAGGGCCAGACCAATCCATCGACTCCTAATTTTAAACACTTGATCAGTAGCGTCTACAAGACTTCAAGCAACCTATGCTAGGCTACTCCTCATTAAGGAGAGAGTTATGCTGACAATGTATGGAATCCCCAATTGCGACACCGTTAAAAAGGCGAAAAAGAAATTAGATTCTATGGGCCTTGAGTATGAATTTTTTAACTTTAAAAAAGAGACGCCAACGAATGATATGCTTGCTCGTTGGGAGAAGTTTTGGGGTGAACTACCTGCGAATAAAAGGGGGCCAACTTTTCGTAAAATAAAAGAGCAGTATGAAGGTGCTTCAGCAGCTGGTCAGAAAAAGCTTTTACTTGAAAACCTTTCAGCGATTAAAAGACCCATTCTTGAAAAAGGTAAGAAGGTCGTTGCGATAGGTTTTGATGAAGATGCCTACAGTAAACTGTAAGCACCTTCTTTAACTAAAAAACTTCGATTAAACTTCTGGATAAGGAAATGGAGCAAGAAGAGTTTCAAAGCATGATTCACTGAACTCTTCATTTTCTGTTTTCACTGTTTCATATTTCTTAGCGTACTTATTCCATCGTTGAACCTTTAAGTTTTGTTCACCAATTTTGATAACGTACTTGTTTTTGGCGTCAACAAAACTAGCACAGCTATCGACAATGACATTATCTTTAAAGGTGATCCTCGCAACATTGAAGTCTTCATCACCACCACCTTGAATATCTAAAGTGAGTTCTGAAAAGAAGAGTGAGCTTTCAATATCGTACCAGTTCTCGTTCTCAAGTTCTTTGATCTGGCCTGCAGAGTTCACAAGAAAAATCATCTCGTGCTCATATACTTCAGACCCAATAGAGACTTTGAACATGCCATAGGTGAAGGCAAAGGCATTGGTATTAAGAACTAAACTCAAAAGTAATGCTGGTATAAATTTCATCATATTCCCCTCGTTATTTCCTACAAAGCTAGAACCGACCTGACTCATCGAATAGGGACCACCTAAAAATAACGCACTTGAGTCTACGAGCTCTTCACAGCTGTGGGTTTTTCGGGTTGCTAAGTTACTTGAATTCTTTTTCGCGGGGGGGGGGTTGTGGGGTACTTTTAATCATGGTTGGGTGGTACTTTCTGCGTGCTTAGTTGGCAGGGCCAACTGTCGCTATTGGGTGGGCGAGGTCGCTTCGCGGCGGCTCGTTCCTTCGGAACTTCGCTGAGGCTTTCCCTTTCGTTGCACCATTCGAACGTGCGTGAATGCCGCGCCCTTCGGGCTGGATTCACTCCCTAGTCACATACCTCTGCGCGCCACTTGAATACCCACTGGGCATTCGTGACCGCGCAAGGTCGATGCTCTCATCCTGCCGGATGCGCCAAATTATTCTGCTGAAGCTTGGGAGCATACGTAAAGTATGTGACCGAAACGGAGTCGCAGTCGCAAAAGCAATGATGGGTGAAAAATGTTGAGAAAAGTGGCGCATCCGGCAGGATTCGAACCTGCGACCATTCGCTTAGAAGGCGAGTGCTCTATCCAGCTGAGCTACGGATGCGTGTTGCGTTAAGACAATATTCCAAGGGAATAGAGTGAAATTTAGGTGCATTAGCTGAACTTGTCAATAAGGATGACGGTTTTGATTCGCCCATTCATAGTCCAGCGTAACTCTTTCATGGTAATGTTTAATCTATGGAAATTTTGAGTCACACATTCACTGGTATCGACCAGCTCAAAACATATTTGAAAGAGTCCAGACCGACCTTTTTTCATGGAAATAGAACTTCTACCGTCATTCCCTACGAGCGTTTAGAGGCCTATGGAAAAGAGCAGGGGTGGAGAAGATGGGAGCTTGGAAACCTTGGTCAGCTACCCTCAGTATGTGAACTCACAAATGATAATCATTTACGAATTCGTGGTGCAGTGACTTGGAAGGAAGCTCGAGATTATTGCCGCTCCTTAAAGAGAAACACTATGACCTCTCCCACCGAGGAGCTGGCCGCTGTTCTATCAGGAGTGGCCACGAGTTGCACCGGTGAAAGATGCTTTGGTTATGGAACATTACGGGAGCAGTTGGTTTCTTGCACCTACCTTGATTATAAGGGAGAGGAGAATTCTCTTTCTTGTGATAAGGACTTGATCGATCACCCGCTTTTTTCTCCAGATGAGGCGAAAAAGCTTCTTAAGGCCTATCAAGAGACTTATAAGCAATATAAGGGCTTTAAAAATGCGCCCTTTCCACGGTTGGAAAAAGAAACAGACCTGATGACAGGAACCGAAGGACAGCTGGGTGTTGTTATTGAAGGTCTGTTTAGGACATCACCTTTAGAAAACGTTACTTATATTTTTCTCGCTCTACCTAAATGGGAAGAAGACACTTCTCTTCATCTTCAGGTTTTCGAAAAGGTTCAGGCTTTTAGGGATAAAATTTATTCTTGTGAGCTTATAGATGAAAACTCTTGGAGCTATCTCTCTCAAGATAAGATTCCTCGGGCCGGTAAAGATATCGTTTTTCTAGAGGTTGAAAATATTCACTTTGAAGAGGTTTACGAAAAAATCCTTTCTCAAATAGAAGGACTCTCTGAAGATGATATTTTTGAAGTTCCAGAGGGGCGTTGTCGTGCTCTTCGAATGGAAATTCCTCGTGCTATTTTCGAAGTGAACTCACAAATGGGTGTCACGAAGAAGGGGACCGATGTTCAAGTCAGAGGGGATGACTTTAAGGGCCTTCTTAATAAATACCGTCAAATGGCAGGAGGTGATATTCCCTACAACCTCTTCGGTCATTTTGGAGACGCTCATCTGCACTTCAACTTTATGCCAAAGCCTGAACAGGCGAAAGAGTGCCAAGAGAAACTAGAAGACCTCTATCAATGGGTGCATCAAGTGAAGGGCTCTCCTTTTGCTGAGCATGGAATTGGTCTTATTAAGCAAAACTTCATTCGACCCTTCTATACCTCTTCCCAATACCAACTCTTCTCTTATCTTAAGAATAAGATGGACCCCCATCATCAATTCTTTCCTCAAGGTTTTATGAATATGGAGGCGCCTCTGTGAAGGCCCAAGTGATCCGATCCTCTCAACGCCAGTTTTCTTGTAAAACTGCTGGAGGGGAAATTGTTGAGGCAACCGCAAAAGGTAAACTCCTTAAAGGAGACTCCATTGTTGTAGGCGATAATGTGATACTGAGTACTATTCAGGAAACGGGCGAATATCAAATTGATGAGGTTGAAGAGCGATCAAGTGAAATCTTTAGAATCTCTGTCAGGGAGCAAAAGAAAAAGGTCACAGCTGCCAATTGTGATCTTCTTGTGATTCTCTCTTCTGTTTCAAAGCCAGCTTATAAACAAGGAATCGTTGATCGCTTCCTTGTTAGGGCCTGCCAATGGGGGATTCGCCCCATTGTTGTTTTTAATAAGTGTGATCAGCTTGATCAGAGCGAAGTTGATCTCGAGTTTGAAGAAAAACGTCTGGCACCACTTGGCGTGGAATGCTTTGAGGTCTCTGCATTGGTTGGTGAGTCCTATGAGCTTCAAAAACTAACTCATGGATGGGCCGATTTACAAAATACTCTTTCAGGACGCACGGCGATTTTCTTAGGCCAGTCTGGAGTGGGAAAGAGTAAGAGCATTTCCATTCTCTCTGGTGGCGAGG
>JAUIBX010000128.1 GCA_030427595.1 Bacteriovoracia bacterium
TACGCCGCGCCGCCGGTGAGGGTTTTTTCGGCTTATCGTTCATTTGCATTTCGACTCAATCAAAGATTTCGCAACAGGCTGACCATTTCCAGCGCGCCAACAGCGGCTTCCGCACCCTTGTTACCCGCTTTGGTGCCTGACCGTTCAATGGCCTGCTCGATATTATCAGTCGTGATAACACCAAAAATAACTGGAATATCTGTATCAAGAGAAACTCGTGAAATTCCTTTGGCGACTTCGGCTGAAACATAATCAAAATGCGGTGTACTTCCCCTAATGACTGCACCCAGACAAATAATCGCATCGTACTTTTTAGTGGCGGCCATTCTCTTAGCAACAAGAGGAATTTCATAGGCACCAGGTACCCAAGAAACAGCAACATCATCTAGGTTGGCGGAATGACGCTTTAGACAGTCAAGTGATCCACCTAGTAACTTATTTGAAATAAACTCATTAAAACGACCAACAACAATTCCGTATTTTTTGCCTTCTGCGGATAAATGTCCTTCAAATGTTTTAGTCATGATTGCCTCTTCTCTTATTTAATATTGTTAAGAATATGTCCTAGTTTTTCTTTCTTTGTTTTTAAGTAGTCGTAGTTAACATCATTTGGCTCAATTTCAAGAGGTACTCTCTCTACAAGCTCCAAATCAAAGCCTTTTAAACCTACAATCTTACGAGGGTTATTCGTTAGCAATTTAAATTTACCAACACCAAGTTGTTTTAAAATTTCTGCCCCCACTCCGTACTCACGAAGATCATCTTTAAAGCCTAATTTTTTATTAGCTTCTACCGTGTCATATCCATCGTCTTGAAGAGCATAGGCTTTTATTTTGTTAGGTAAACCAATTCCTCGACCTTCTTGACGTAGATAAACGAGAGCCCCTTTTCCTTCCTTTGCTATCTCTTCCATTGCTTTTTCTAGCTGTTTACCACATTCACAGCGCATGGAACCAAAAATGTCCCCCGTAAAACATTCAGAATGAACTCTAACAAGAGTTGGCTCATCTGGCTTAATATCACCCATCGTTAAAGCAATATGATGAGGTTGTTTCATAAGGTCAGTCTCAAATAGGTGGAGGTCAAAAAGACCAAACTTATTTGGGAATTTTATCTGAGACGTTTTTCTGATTTTGGGACCTGCTTCTTCAAAAACAGGGATGTCATTATTACGACGAAACTCAATCAAATCCTTAATAGTAATAATTTTAAGATCCCACTCTCTTGCAAGTTCAATGAGCTTGTCTCTTCTTGCCATCGTGCCATCTTCATCCATGATTTCACAAATAACACCAACTGGTGAACAGCCTGCCAATAGGGCAAGATCAACTGCTGCTTCGGTATGACCTGCTCTTTGTAATACACCACCTGGTTTCGCTATAAGAGGGAAGATGTGCCCAGGTCTTAAAAGGTCTGCAGGCTTAGTATCTTCCATAGTGAGAAGTTCAATTGTACGAGATCTATCACTCGCACTAATTCCAGTACCCCCGTCAGCACAATCAATCGAAACGGTAAAAGCTGTTTCATGAACCGAGTCATTATTATTGACCATAAGGTCCAGCTCTAAACGGGAAGCATTTTTCTTAGTAATAGGAGCACAGATGATGCCTCTTCCTTTAATTGCCATGAAGTTAATGGCATCAGGGGTCACCATATCGGCGGCCATCACAAGGTCTCCCTCATTTTCACGGTCTTCATCATCAAGAACGATAACCATTTTACCTTGCTTTATTTCTTTGATTGCTTCTTCGATCTTATCAAACATAGTTATTCCCAAAAGCCTTGAGACTTGAGCCAGCTCTCAGTTATTTTGCTTTGAGGCTGTTCTTTCACATATTTATCTGTTTTTCCACCGTGAAACAGAAGGTTTTCCACATATTTAGCTAAAATATCCACTTCTATATTAAGTCCATCACCCTTACTACAAGTTTTAAAAGTGGTGTTATCCCAAGTATGGGGAATTACAGAAACTGTGCCACGACAATTTTCTCTATTTAGAGCACTTACTGTTAGGCTGATTCCATTAAGGGTAATGGAGCCTTCTTCTACTACATAACGCATTAAAGAAGAGGGGATTTTAAAATCCAGCTCATAATTATTCCCCAGCTTCTTCCAATTCAATATTTCTCCAACACCATTCACATGGCCTTGGACAAGGTGGCCACCTAGTCGGTCACTAAGTCTTAGGGCCAGCTCCAAATTTACCGAGCTCCCTCGTGCTAAATTCTTAAAGTTAGTTTTTTCCAATGTTGTCTGAACGGCCTGCACCGTAAAGGTAGAATCACTAAAAGAAACAACTGTTTGGCAGGCTCCATTTATAGATACAGAATCATCCACTTTTACATTTTTAGCGATTTCAGAGGATTCAACAGTTAGCAAAATTCCTTCAGTATTTTTTGAAATGCTTGAAACCTTTCCAACATTTTGAACAAGACCAGTAAACATTATCTTGCCCCCTCAAAAACAACTTCACCTGAGTTTAATGTGCGCCAAAAACCATTTAGTTTTTGAACATCTTCCATTTGGATATGAGAAAGGCTTGAAAAAAAAGATGGTCCATTTCCAATCAACTTAGGTGCCAAATAACAAGAGAATCTGTCATAAATTTGTGATTCTATTAACGAACTCAAAAGTACACTTCCTCCCTCAACTAGGATCGAGCAAGTTTTAAACTCCCCATAAAGATTTTTTAATGTCTTTTGCCAATCGCCATTATGGTGAACTGATTGTTCTAAGAGAGCACTTTCTTTATTTGTGTGGATATTAATTACCTTTTTAGGATCATTAAAAAGATCCATTTTTAAATCTGATTCTTCTAAGTTACCAACAATGATTTTTACGGATTCTTTAATTACGTTCTCACCAGAGCGAACATTGAGGCGAGGTTTATCTTGTCTTAAGGTGTTCTTTCCAATCATTATGGCATCATATGATTTTCGTAAACTATGAACTTCAGCTCTTGCAGTAGAAGAAGTTATCCATTTAGAACTACCAGTGCTGCTTGCCAACCTTCCATCTAAAGTCGTCGCTACTTTTAAGTGAATAAAGGGCCTGCCCTTATTCATATTAGTAAAGAATATCTCATTTAATTGATCACATTCTTTTTTAAGAAGCTCTGATTCAACTTCTATTCCATTCTCCCTAAGCTTTGCGATTCCTTTGCCTGAAACATCAGGGTTAGGGTCTAAAGAACCCACGATAACCTTTTTGATATTGCTAGAAATAATGAGATCGGTGCACGGAGGAGTCATTTTATTGGTGTGACAACATGGCTCAAGCGTACAATACAAAGTACACTCACTTAAATCTTCACTTGTTTTCTTAGCATTATTAATCGCAAACACTTCAGCATGAGGTTCACCTTTTTTTTGATGAAAGCCTTCGCCGATTATTTCCCCTAAAGGATTTACAACGAGTGCACCGACCATTGGGTTAGGAGAAACTGTACCCGTTCCCCTTTTTGCCAAATCGATGGCGCGAAGCATATATTGAATATCCCTACTCACTGCGAAATCACTCCCTATTTAGTACTTTGACATACCGTTTCTATCGTCTAAAGACAAGAATCTAAGGGTTAACAGGAAAATTTGAAAGGTGGTCAAGATGACACCAAAAGCGAAAACTAAACTTAAATTTCTTACCTCTAAATAGAAAAATAGGGTCTTAACAATATTCTCTATGCGTTGAGTTATGTAACGCTGGCTCCATAGTGCTATGACTTAAACATAATACCTAACACCTTTTAAGGAGAGACCAATGAAATACTTCTTGGCCCTATTACTTATTATGGGTTTCTCGGCCACCCAAGCCTCTGAGAGCCAAACCCTAACGTTTAACGGGCAACCTGCAGACAGCCTTACCCTAGAAACAATAGACACCATTACTCGCTACAGAGAAGAGGACAGAGACACAACGTGTACTCGTAAGGTTCCTTATGAAACAGAAGAGTGCGGTTACGAAACTAGATATCGCCAAGAATGCCGCTGGCAAGATGGTCGCAATGTTTGCCGTACAGAATACGAAAGAGTTTGTCGCACGGTAACTCGCTACCGTCGCGAGTGTAGACAAGGCGAGCCACGTAGAGTTTGTCGTCAAACAGACCCCACAAGAATTTGTCGCAACGGACGCTGTAGAACAGAGCCTGGTCGTACCGTTTGTGACTATAAGCCTGGTAGACAAGTTTGTACTCAAGTTCCGTATCAGGACAGAGAATGTACTAGAGAGCCCCGTAGGGTTTGTAACTGGGAACCAGGAAGAAATGTATGTAGCCAAGTTCCTTATCAAGAATGGGTTTGTCGTACTGTAACTCGTTATAGAGACGAGCAATATGCCTGCCGTAGAACGGTAAGAATTCCATACAACTTCGACAGAAAAGTTAAGGCGAATATCAACATCAATTACAATGATCCTACCCAGCAAGGTCTTGTTGATTTCATCTTAAC
Source organism: Bacteriovoracia bacterium (assembly GCA_030427595.1). Classification (GTDB taxonomy): domain Bacteria; phylum Bdellovibrionota; class Bacteriovoracia; order Bacteriovoracales; family Bacteriovoracaceae. Next base: position 4,443 of record JAUIBX010000128.1, read on the forward strand.
TCTTGATAAGGGTGGCCAAGTTTCAGTGAAAGGAAATGATCGCTCTGATAAGCCTGTTCTTATTGGTATGAGCAAAGTTTCAAACACAGACCTTTCTGAAGATGAAACTCTTACAACAGTAGGCCTTGAGTTTAACCTCTATGACAAGGAAACTGAGCTTGCTCCTGTTAAAGAAAATATCAGAAGTGCTGGCCTAACCAGAACCGGTGCATGGTTCACAATGGGTCGTATCACCAACCCTGATCGTGTGAGAGTAGGAGTAACCATTACCAGAAAGACTATTCTTGGAAATACTAGAACACCATTTAACAAGATTCTTTCGGCTAATGAGCTCAACCTAACTAGAAATGGTGATGGAACTAAAGTGCTTATTGACCTATCTAAGTACGGTGTTTCACTTGATGATAAGAAATGGACTATGAAAGTTGATGTTAATCTCACTTTCGAGGATAATATCATCAACAGAACTAGAGAGACGCTTTCTCGTTCAGGACAATTTGAAATTAGAGTTGATTAATTAATTCTGAGGGACAAAATTAGAATTGATTTAAAGGGATCCGAATGGATCCCTTTTTTTGTAGGCTTATGACGCCGTACAACTCCGCACAAACACGAGGTACGAGTGTTTGAAAGGAGTATAAGTCTATTCATTAAAGCAAGGTTTAAGCGAGCCCGAAGGGACAAAGGGACGAAGTCCCTTCCGGACCTGAGGGAAGCGAGCTGCTAAGATGTACCACTAAAACCCCCTCACCAACTTAACAAACTACTCAAAAAGAATTCACCACACCCTGACCCTAAGCCACCACTACTGACTTATTATAATCCAATGAAGAAAAAACTTAAAAATTGGCTGATCGACGATGCAAGATACCCATTAGATAAGATTTTTATCTACCTCTTGCCACTCTTATCAATATTAGGAATTTTAATTGGTTATATTATGGGGAAATAAAAAGGCCTCCAAAATGGAGGCCCTTCATATATCTAATTAATTTAAATATTAATTAAACAAGGAAGATAGTGATCAGAGTAAAGATCACAAGTGATTCCATAAGTGCAAGACCAAGAATCATTGGTACGAAAAGCTTGTCAGCAGCAGCTGGGTTACGGGCCATACCTTCAAGAGCTACAGAAGCAGCAGCAGACTGAGCACGAGTACCAGCGAAAGCAGCGAAAGCAACAGCTAAGAAGTACATAGGAATCTTAGTGTATTCGTTCATTGGGATAAGAGTTGTCATACCACCGTCTTGAGCGAAAGCAGCACCTGAAACAACAACAGCAAGAAGAGCAAGTAAAAATTTGTTCATAACCATCTCCTAAAAGGGTTAAAAAGTTAAAGTCTATATCTTAGTGATGATCCTCATCATGATCGTGGTGAGCAACCGCCATTTGGATATAAACCATAGTTAAAACTGTAAAAACGTAAGCTTGAATTAAAGAAACAAGGACTCCCAAAATCATGAAAATGATTGGTACACCTACAGCTACAAGGTTTGAAAACTGAGTGAGAACAATGTGGTCACCCATCATATTTGATCTCAAACGAAGAGCTAGTGAAAGAGGTCTAATAAAGTTTGAAATAATCTCGATTGGGAAGATCAGGAAAGCTAGATACCAAAGTGGTCCAGCAAAGTGCTTAATGTAATTCCAAGTTCCTTGCTCCTTACACCCTTGATAGTTGTAATAAATAAATGAAAAGGCACCTAGTGCAAGAGTTGTAGAGAGATACTCTGTTGGTGGAAGAAATCCCGGAACAAGACCAATAAGGTTACATGTAAGAATGATGATGAAGATTGTAGCAATGAAAGAAAAGTATTTTGGACCCTCTTCTTCACCGATGATTCCCTTACATTGACCATAGATAAAGTTGCCGTAGAGTTCTACGATATTTCTATAAGTGATTCCTTTGTCAGGAATTACAACATTTGAGACTTTTGAAATTTTTGAACGATAGACAAGGCCTGCAACAACGAGAAGAAGACCAATGAAAATGAAAGTGATGGTGTGACCTGGAACGTGGAGAGAGTGTGCGATTCCTCCAAACCATGTAAAGCCAGAAGCAGCGAAAGCGCTTGTTGATAAAGCCGATAAAAGTACCAAAAGAGTTTTCTTCATTTTATTCACCCACCAACATTTTTAAATGTTGTTATTTCAAGTTCTTGCGCAAACCAACGCCTAGCACAAAAATTTGGATTACATAGTTGAGTACCGCAAGTATTATCCTATTACCCATGAAATGTACACCTAAACCGATTGAGCCAAAAAGAAAAAGGACATGAAGAAACATGTAAAGCATAAGCCTGCCTTTCTTCAATTTTCCTGTTGAGCGCACTTCCGGATCCATCATCATGCCATAGAGGATGGCCATTAAAAGATAGAGGCTTATTAGCGTTGCAACATAAACAAAGAGAATGGCAAGAATCTCGGTGACGCTCCTGCCCAAAAGGCAAAAACCCAGTGTGCTTATGAGTGAAAGGGGCCAAAAAATCTTGTGATCAATCTTTTTTATTAATTCCATGCCAGACCAATAAAACAAAACTATTTATGATGACGAGTAGAAACAGCGCTATGCCTAAATTTCTACTTATGTAACCAAGTTCAACTAATTTGAAAGCGATCCAAGCTATACCTAGAATGGTAGAGGGTAGCGATAATGCTATACCGAGAGCGGCCATCCAATTTTTTGGTATTTTCATGGCCTAATTCTCATCTCTTACGGGCCACCCTTCTATCATAGATCGCCTTTAATCTATTTTTGATGACTTCCGTATTAGGATATTCACCGAGAATTGAATAATAGAGGTTATAAGCTACCTTAAGCTTTTCCATGGTTTCGTAAGCATTGGCCATGAGAAACTTTGTTTGGACTATATTATCCCGTCTCGGTTCTAATTTTAGGTATTTTCTCCAAACCTCTACTGCCTTATCCCACTTTTTCTCTTGAAAATAAATTAGGCCTTCATAGTAAATAGCACGACTTCGAAATTCGTGATTTTTCTTATTCTTTATTTCTGTGAAAAGCTGGTACGCCAAAGTGTACTGACCATTTTTCAAAGTACTTATTGCGTACCTAAAATTATAAAAATCCTGCTTTGCAATTCTAGGCTTAAATTGACTTAACTTTTCATAGATAATTTGTGCTTTTTCATAGTCCTTTAAGTAACTGAAATAAATCTCTCCCATTCTCTCTTGGGTTTTGATGAGCCAAAGCGGATCGCTACTTAATTTCATTATATTTTTATAATAGGGGAGGGCTTTCTTATTTTTAGAAAGATAAATGGAATATAAATCACCAAGTTGGAAATTAATTTTTACCTTAATTTCTTTAGGTGGGTTTTTTGAGAGGATCTGCTCATATTTTATGATGGCAGTCTCATAGTCCTGTTGAATGATGTATTTTTGTGCCTGAAGAATTTCTTTATTTAGGGGAGGAGTAAAATCGCATGAAATCACTGCGCCCACTAATAGAGTGTATAGAAAGAAGTTGAAGGGTTTATTACTCTTCATCTTCCTCAATAATATTTTCTACAGCGACAACTTTTTCACCATCTTTCAGGCGGATGATTCGAACTCCCTGAGTTGCTCTTCCCATAAGAGAAATTCCAGAAATTTTTGTTCGAATAACCTGACCTTTGTCGGTAATGATCATGAGATCATCTTCTTCTGTAACAGGTTTAATCGCACAGATTTCGCCGTTCTTATCAGTTAACCTCATGGCGAGAATTCCTTTTCCACCACGAGTCTGCTTTCTATATTGTGAGGCAGAGGTTCTCTTACCATATCCATTTTCTGTGACTGAAAGAATCTCTACATTATCATCGATAATTTCCATACCGATAATTCTTTCATCATCATCAATATTAATACCCTTAACCCCTTGTGATACACGACCCATAGATCTTGCATCTTCTTCAGAGAAGCGGATAATTTTACCAGAGGAAGAACACAGAAGAACATCATGCTCTCCAGTTGTTACTCTCACATTAAGTAGATTATCCCCATCGACAATCTTAATGGCCTTTAGGCCACTTTGCTTAATATTCTTATATTCAGAAAGGGCCGTTTTCTTAACCAAGCCTCTTTCGGTAGCGAAGAGTAGAAAGTTGTTTTCTGCTTCATCTTCATTTGGAATGCAAATGATTTCCTTAACTTTTTCTCCACTTGGAATCTGAATAAGGTTAGCAATATTTCGTCCCTTATTAGTACGTGTACCTTCAGGAATCGAGTAAACCTTCTTCGAAAAGACTGTTCCTCTTGAAGTAAAGAAGAATAGTGTGGAATGAGTATTGGCCGTGAAGATATTGGTGAAGAAATCATCATCAGAATTTGCCCCCTTAACTCCTGTACCACCTCTTTTTTGAGTGCGATATGTATCAAGGGCCATTCGCTTAATGTAACCTTTGTGGGTAACAGTTACGATGACATCTTCTTTTTTAACAAGGTCTTCAATCTGAATCTCATCAGCCTTAGCTATGATATCAGTTCTTCTCTCGTCTCCATAACTCTCTTTAATTTCAAGAAACTCTTCTCTGATAATTCCACGAATAAGATCTTCACTATCAAGGATTTCTTTCAAGCGTGCGATCTCTTTCATAATAGCTTCATAATCAGCGATAATCTTATCTCGCTCAAGACCAGTAAGTCTTTGTAGGCGCATATCCAAGATTGCCTGAGACTGGATTTCAGAGAGGGTATAGTTGGCCATTAACTTTTCTTTGGCCTGAGCTGGACCTTCCGATTTCTTGATTAACTCTACAATCTCATCAATATTTTCAACGGCAGTCTTTAAACCTTCTAAAATGTGAGCTTTAGCTTCAGCTTTTTTAAGTTCGAAAATAGTACGTTTAATAACGACTTCTCTTCTGTGATCAATAAAGGCCAATAGCTGGTCTTTAATATTCATCACTTTTGGTGATCCATTTGAAATACTCAAAAAGATAATGCCAAATGAAGTTTGAAGTTGAGTCGCTTTGTAAAGACGATTAAGAATAACCGTCCCAATTTCACCCTTTTTCAGGTCAAGAGCAATACGAATGCCTTCTCTTGAGGACTCATCCCTAATATCGGAAATACCTGTAATCTGCTTATTGTTTACGAGGTCTGCGATTTTTTCGATGAGTTTTGCTTTATTTACTTGGTAGGGAAGCTCAGTGACAACAATTCTTTCTCTGTCTCCTGAACGGCCATGTTCCTCAATATCAGTCTTCGCCCTAATTTGAACAACACCCTTTCCAGTATGGTAGGCAGACTTAATTCCCTCAGTACCATGGATTGTTCCACCAGTGGGAAAGTCAGGCCCAGGGATCACTTTCATCAGGTCATCAATTGTTTTACTCTTATCATCAATCAAAAGAAGAAGAGCATCCATAATTTCTGTTAAATTATGAGGTGGAATATTTGTGGCCATCCCAACAGCAA
>JAUIBX010000129.1 GCA_030427595.1 Bacteriovoracia bacterium
TCAGGTTGTCTCGCCCCCTCAGTCTTCTTAGAGCGATTTTTGAATTAAGAAAAATCTTTAAAGACTATGACTTTGATTTATATAACGCCACCATGCCCTACGCTCACATAGTAGGAGCATTAGCGGCCCTTGGTCTTTCCCTCAAAAGGACCTGGTATCAACATGGGCCAGTTGGTGGCACGCTTGATATCTTGGCGAGCTTTCTTCCTGTTGATCAACTTTACTTTAATTCTGAGTACACCCGTAGCGAACACTTTCGCCACCCCATTCACACTCAACCGAAGTTTAAAGAAAAGATTATACCCATCGGTATTCCCGAAAAGGACACCAGTGAAGGAGCTGTCATTCGCAAGGAGTATATTTCTTCTCCAGAGGGTCTTCTCTTTGTAACGGGTGGGAGGATGACAACAACGAAGGGCTTTGAAAACGCCATTTCTGCCTTTCAAAATATTCTCAAAAAGTATCCTGAAAAGGAGATGAAGCTTCTTATTATCGGTGACGCCCCTCAGGCGAAAGATACCGAGTACTTAAGGAGTCTCAAAGAGCTCGCCCATGATGAAATTGGATCAGAAAAGATCTTCTTTCTTGGAAGAAAAGATAATATGGCCTCCTACATGAAAGCAGGCGACATCTTTCTTCATACAACCAAAATCCCGGAGGCCTTTGGTCTTGTCATTGCCGAGGCCATGAAGGAGGAAGCTTTAGTCATTGGCACTTCCCGTGGAGGTTCAAGTGATATCCTCATCCACGGCATCACAGGCCTTTCCTTTGATAGCACCAGCGATAAAGCATCTGAACAACTCATGGCACTAATTCATCAGGCCCTCAATAGTGACACTTCCTCTCTCATTGCCAAGGCCAAGGAGCTCATTGATGGGTACTTTTCCATCAATCAGATGACCACGAGACTTGAAGAACAATTTGATAGGGTTCTCTCAGGTCCTTTAAACTAAGTGAGTTTTTTTAAAGACTTATGCCCATTACCGCCCACTTAAAGCAGTGCAACATCCTTGTCATTTCCCGACGATTTTTGTCATAATTGACCTTCTCAACAAGAAGGAGATTTTGTGTCCCACACAACACTGCAAATGGTCCTCGATGCCAAGGTCAAGCTTACCCCTATGATGGAGCAATACAGCTCAATCAAAGAAAACTACAGCGACCATCTCCTTCTCTTTCGCATGGGCGACTTCTATGAGGTCTTCTTTGAGGATGCCGTTAGGGCCTCAAAGCTCCTCAATATTACCCTTACTCATAGAGGAAAAGTCGGTGACTTTCCTATCCCCATGGCAGGTATCCCCCATCATGCGGCGGCAGTTTATATTGACCGCCTCTCCAATATGGGATTGAAAGTCGCCATCTGTGAACAAGTTCAAGACCCCAAAGAAGCCAAAGGCATCGTCAAGCGGGCCGTCACTCAAGTGGTATCTCCGGGAATGCCCTTTGACCTAGAAAAAACGGAGGCCCGAGAACAGCGTTTTATGGCCGCCACCTTTAAAGAGGATGACTATATTTCATTCATTGCACTGGACTTCACCACTGGTGAATTTGTTGGCAGCCTTCTAGAAAGCGAGGAAGACCTTATTAACAAGTTACTGATGTACTCTCCTCGAGAAATGGTCACTTACATGGGCCAGTGGGATGAAAACGACAAGGTCACTTCTGTTTTAGAACACCTGGGCACCTTAAAAACCTACCTTACGGAAGATTATTTCACTCCTAAGTTTACTGAGATTTATCTTGAAAAATTATTGCCCGCCTTTAAGCGCGACAAAACTCTAAATAATCATAGAGGTATTCTTAAGCCGATGGGCGCTTTGTCTTATTACGTATGCTCAACTCAAAACCTAGATGAGTTTTTCCACATTAGACCTTTTCGTCTTCTTAACGAACAAGAAGAAATGAAGGTCACTCTGGCCACCCTGCAAGGCCTAGAGATTCTTCCCCGTACTAGAGAAACTTATAAAGAAAGTCTTCTCGGCTATATGGACAAAACTCAATGTGCACTTGGCTCACGCGCCTTAAAGAAGCTCTTCATGGCCCCTCTTTATAGTAAGGAGCGCATCAGCGAGCGCCACAATATTGTTGAAAAACTCCTCAAAAACCCTGAGATCCTCTCTGAACTTAGAGAAGGCTTAGGCGACGTGCGCGACCTTGAAAGAATCTTGGCGAAAGTTGGCACAAATAAAGCAACTGCTGGTGATCTTATCAACACTGCGACAGCTGTAAGCTGTTATGAAAATATTAAAAAACTTTTAAAGGGTGATCTTAAAGACCTTTTCACTCCTCTTAAGCCTAAGACCTTTAAGGCCATCAAAGAATTGGCCCAAGAAATTGAACTCACCATCAACGATGAGGTGGGTGCATCCCTTGATAAAGGTAATCTCATTAAGGCCGGGGCTTCAAAGAAGCGTGACCGTTTGGCGAGGTTAGCAAAAAGTGCCAGTGGTGAATTGGAAAAGCTTGAAGAGCGCTATCGCCAAGAAACGGGAATCCCCAAACTACGTGTAAAATCCAATAATGTTGCAGGATACTTTATTGAGGTTTCCAAGTCCTACACCAAACAAGTTCCAGAATACTTTAATCGCCGCCAGACCTTGGTCAATAGTGAGCGCTACACCACTGAAGAGCTCGACCAATTTGAAAAGGAAATCGTCAGCGCCCAAGAAAAACTTGAACGTTTAGAAAGAGAAATTTTTAAAAGTATCGTCGATAAGATGACGGCCCTATCAGACGAAGTTCAACAACTTGCTGATAAACTTGGTCATATTGATGCCCTTCAATCTCTTGCTTGGATTTCTCTTCAAGAAGATTTCAAGAGACCCCAATTTAATACAGAAGGAACCCTATCTCTTAAACGGGCCTGGCATCCTCTTATTAAGAGTATCCTCAAAGACCAATTTGTTTGCCACGACCTAACTCTCAGTGAAGAAACCTACTTTGGTTTAATTACCGGGCCAAACATGGCCGGTAAGACGACTGTCATGAGAGAGGTCGCTATTATTCAAATCCTCGCTCAAGTGGGCTCCTTTGTCCCTGCCGAGATGGCCAATCTTTCCCTGTGTGACTTTCTCTTTAGTCGCCTTGGAGCTTCAGATGACATCCTCAAAGGCCAGTCGACTTTTATGGTTGAAATGGCCGAGACTGCTGAGATTATTCGTCACGCCACAGAAAACTCCCTCGTGATTCTCGATGAGGTCGGCCGTGGAACATCTACTTATGATGGATTAAGTATTGCCTGGGCCCTTGTTGAACACCTCATTCACAGCACCAAGTGCTTCACTCTCTTTGCCACTCACTACCATGAGCTTATTGACCTCATTGAAGATATCCCTCAGGGAAAGAACCTCACGGTCCAAACTCAAAGTAAAGATGGTGATGTTCAATTTCTTTACCGACTTATTGAACAAGGGGCGAGCCAAAGCTTTGGAATCTATGTGGCCAAGCTTGCAGGACTTCCCCCTTCTCTTCTTCACCGAGCTTCTGAAATCTTGCAAGGCCTTGAGTCCGAGAGTGATCAAAAATCAATGACAAACCCTTCTTGCACCAAAACTCGCTCGGGTATGCAATTGGAATTCTTCCCTCAATCAGAGGTGACAGAAGTTGTTCCAGAATACCTAAAAGAACTTGAAGAAGAGCTTCTAGGCCTAGACATCAACAATATGACTCCGCTTCAGATCATGAATAAGATGGAAAATCTTCAAAGTCATCTTAACCAATCGAAATTACAATAAAGCCGAGTCTTATAGTCAGACCTAAAAGAATTCATTTCAACTCTTAAATTGCCGATAAATTCCATATGAAAGATCCGGATTATCGGCCTGACCACTCAACAGTATTAAACTTCCCTTCAAGTTCCCCAAGAGAACAACAGGAAAGTGTGTCTGAAACCATCACTGAGGTGAGTTCACAGCGTTGGGAAAAAGCACGAGAGGGAAAACTAAAGAAACGCTTCTATGCCTTTTTTACTGACCTTTTTATCATTGGTCTTTTACAAAAGTTTCTCGTCTATTCCTATATAACCTTTGTTTCAGAAACTTTTATTCAGGCCCCCCTTGCCGTTCGCCAATCACTTTTAAGTAATGTTGGTCAGCTTAGACTTTCCACCCTCCTCTTTACTTTCTTTAGTTACTTTCTCGTGAGCTATTACATGGGTCACGGTAAGACGATTGGAAAAACTCTTTTTAACCTTAGGGTTCTCAGTCATGAAGGTGCTCAAGAAGAATTAAGTTTTATGGAATCCTTCATGCGCACAGTGGGCTACACCACCTGTTATGCGACGGGAAGTTTCCTCTTCGGTATTATTCTTTTAAGAAGCGATCAACGAGGTCTACCAGACTTCTTTTCTCAAACAGAAGTCATCACAGAAGAAGAACTTGAACTCATTCAAGAAGAAGAGCGCCTTAAACAAGCAGCTCTAGAAAGAGAATCTAGCGAGGAAAGTAATCAACTTGACCTCTTTGCCGCCTAAGAAGGAAGGTCATGAAATTTGCTCCATGGCAAGCCCATGTCTTTCTTCAGGTCCCACCATTGAGGCCATTGAAGAGATCATGGACGGGGTCACGCCAGTCATCAATAGATATAACGAATGCCATATGAGAGAAAATATTGAAAAGGATTATGTGCGAGACCTCGATGAAAATCCGACATGGCCTGAAGCCTTATTAAATAATCCCATAGAGTGCATAAAAGGACTTTTTCAAGGATTGAGAGACGCTGTTGTCGATATTGGAAAGTTCCTATGGTCTATCGTTAAGGCCTTCACTAAGGCACTAAACGCCACTTTCTATGGTACCTACTCCTTTCTCAAGGCAGCCTTTACGGGCAATCTTTCCTACTGGTTTTCTTAGGCGTCCAATGGAGCCATGGACTTTATCAATAACTTCTTTGAGGCGATAGCTGCCATACCACGCGCACTTGGTGATTTCTTCAATGACAAAGTAGAGGACTGGAAGTGTATGAACGCTCAAGGCCAATCAAACTATGCCTGTAAGATGGTGGGTTATCTCGGTGGAGATACCCTCATTACGGCCTTAACCTTTGGTGCGGCCAAGGGGGCATGGATTGGCAAGATTACTCATAAGGTGAAAACCAAGCTCAATATGACCAAGAAGAAAACTGTTCGCAATGTCTTTCAAGACCCTAAGAACCCACTGAATAATATTCCGGCACGAGACCTTAAGAAGCTCATCCCTGAAAATTTAAGAGACCGCCGCTTTGTGGTAGAGGTGGACTCGAGTGGCCACTATAGTGTGCGCTACTTTGATGCTGATGGGACCCCCAAGGTCTTTGATGGCGCTCCTTTCTATCATTACTTTGTGAATAGAAATTTATGAAGACAAAATATTGGAAAGAATCGCTTGAGATCCCGTGGAGGACTAAGAAATGGTGAACATTTCACCATTGATGTTCCTCCAGAAAAGTTTCAAGACATGATTACCCATATTGAAAATACCAAAGACACATTATCTCTCGCCTGCACCCGTACGGCCTGTGAGTCGATGAAGGCAGCAGGTCTTGCCTCGGTCAAAAACGCATTCCCTCCATTCAGGGCATGTACACTAAGCTCTTAGATGAGGCCGCAACCAACCCTAATGTCACCCGCGCCCCCACCAACCTCACCATTCCTGAGCAGCATATGGTTTTTGAGCGTTTTAAGAGAAATACCAATGTCGTGCGTTTTAATTTCGGTGGCTCTGCCGTTACCGGTTACTTCTATGGTGGAGCCGCTGTAGGCACCCCTCCCGTCTTTGTTATCGACTCGATGAGCTCTTATATTCCCCCAGGAAGTGATGACCTTGACGATGTCCCGTCGTGACCTTCCTTAGGAACCTATCTTTTGTGACCATGCCATTCTTCCATGACATAGCCTAAGCAATCTTCAGCGATGATAGCACGATTAGTAGTGAGCATTGCTGGGATAAACGGTTTTTTAACGCGGATTTCTCCCTCTCGCCACTCAAGATAGTCCTCAAAAGAGTTGTCCCCATGGTCACCTTCAAGCCATAGGCCATGGGGTCTATGGGCATATCCCAAGAAAAAGCCCTTCGGCAGAACCCGAAAATTATAATCTTCAATATCTTCTCTTAAGCTCAACTCACTTTGAGAGTTCTTATCACTTAGGAAATCATATGTAAGGTCAGCGGGTATACGAAAACGGGCAACTGTATGATAAATCACCACCTCTTCGTTGTGAGGGGGGATCTCTTGCCATGAAAAAACGCTCGTAAGCTTTTCTACCAATGTCTTAATACCGCTTTTCTCACCACTTTGACCGGCCTCAATAGTGATCGACGGACAAAACTTGGAAAAGGCCATGGACTGAACCTCATGGGGTTCTGTGAAGTAAACAAGATAAGGGGAAAAGAAACGAGCAAGAGAGAGAAATTCATCATCAGTGCGATTGATACAAGAGTAGAAGGGGTTCTTGCCACTATTATTGTGGATATCAATACTTAAAAGAGGACGACACTTCTTCACATAGCTCATAACTTCTTGAGCGACCTTTGCCAGAGGATGATCTCCTCCTTGCCACACACGATTGAAGTCAATCTGTCCTTCCAAAAAACGTCTATTCTTTGCCGCTGCCTGAGGATTAGCAATAAAGAGCAGAAGGGGTCGACTTAATTTCTTCTTTAATACCTCTCTTAGAGCATAGAAGCCGGAGTGCTCATTACCATGGAGAAGAATTGATATAAAGATTGGTCGTTCATGCTCACAGAAATCTGGTTCCAAGTGGATAAGAGTTGGACCAGAGAAGACCTTTTCAATATCAACAATATCGACTTCAAAAAAGAAAAAAGGCAGCTCATTGAAAATGGTGAGATTCATAGGCCCCAAGTGTATACGGGCAGATTAGTATTTTGCCAACGAGAATAGGACTCTAACATTTCTTGAAAGCGCATGCCCTTTTCTCTCACAAAACGCCTTTGCCACTCACTGCCATTTTGACCACTTTCGACCCTCTTACCAATCACCTCATAAATATAGCGGCTAACATCGCGTTCACAATAGCCCTTTTTGATCAAAGCTTCGTTACATAGAGAAAGAAGCTCCTGGCGAAGAATATCAGACAGTGACCTCTCCTTACCTTCACGCCATATGATCTTTGCAGCGAGACCATCTTTACAGGCGCTATAAAAGTTAGTATTTGCAACCTCAAAGGGAATCTCATTGGTGAGATTGGGAATGTCTTTTAGGACTTCAACCAAAGCAATTTGAAAGGCGAGATTTCCTATGGAGTCTACAATTGTGGGGCCGGCAGAGGGTACTCTGAACTCTAGTCTCAATGAAGGCCGCCCTTCACTATCTACCCCCACAAGGGGCCTATTCCAACGCCAGATCGTGCCATTTTGAAGTTTTAAGTGACAGAGGTCTTCAGGATTTCTCCCCTCAAAGAGCTCAGGGAGAAGGATGGGATGACCATCAAGATTCTCCAAAAAGAGTTCAAAGAGTGAGTCATGAACATAGCCGCTTCCTAAGCTGACTCTAGTGACATAATCACCCCTTCCTCCACGATAAGAAAAAGATTCTACTGATTGTTCAAAGATTTTCACTCTTGATTCGGCCCAAAGATCATGACCAAAGAAATAAGGGGAATTGGCACCTACTGCTGCCATAAAGGTGCTTCCCACAATAGAAGCATTATAATAGGCCTTCGCTTCATTAAGAGGAACACCGTAGTGAATTTGTAAGGAGGTGGCTGCACATTCGGTAATCACGCTGTCTTGTTTGAAGTACAATGCCTCCTTCCCTTCAATATCGAGGGTCAGGGGTCTGCCACCTCGTGAGGCCATCACCTTTTCATTCAGGGCAGTGTAGCGGTTTCCGGGAGTCAGGTAGTCCATAGAGAGCATATAGTCTCTCAGAGTTGGCAAGGTTCCTATCAGCAAAGGAATGAGGTCGTGGGCGGCAGCAGCTTGAGAAACCTTCTGCCATAGTTCTAGGATCTGCTCTTCAAGTTGAAAGAAAGCATTACCACCACTTTTAAGGGGAAGAGAATTAATCTCAAAGTTATAACGACTAATCTCAGGTACGATCAGGTCATGATTGAGAGTCTTAAGGAATTCTGGGGCAGAAGGAGCAGGAATAAAGTCTTTAGTGGTTAGCCAGCCTTCTAGTTCAAGACCACATAGAGACTCTTTTTGAGAAAAGCTCTCTTCTTTAAACCATCGACTTAAAATTTTTGTCTCTTCCCGTAATCTTTGATGAAAGCGGTGCTCGCAGTCTTCATCAAAGATCTGACTTGATATTTCGTCACCCATGGGGCTATTAACCCACGAAAAGCCCCTGAGAAATAGGACCTCACAAAAGGTAAAAACCTGATAATTGTCACAAAATGCTCAGGACTTTAGCGGTGCTTTTCTTAAGATTTCTTGGTGAACTGCATATGCAGTTCCTTAAGTTGATCCGCACCAGGAGTTGAGGGAGCCTGGGCCATCAAATCTGTCGCCGAAGTCGTCTTGGGAAAGGCGATAACATCACGAATAGAATCGGTTCCCGTCATGAGCATCACCACGCGGTCAAGACCAAAGGCCAAACCACCATGAGGAGGTACCCCATAACGAAGGGCCTCTAAGAAAAAGCCAAATTGACTTTGGGTTTCCTCTTCACTCATTCCAAGGGCTTCAAACATCTTCTTTTGTACGTCTCCACGATAAATTCTCATGGAACCACCGCCAAGCTCATAACCATTACAGACAACATCATAGGCTTCAGCACGAACAGCATTCAGATTATCGGCACCACCTGCAAGAAATTTATCCACGTCTTCTGCTTTAGGCATAGTGAAAGGATGGTGTTTCGCATAGAAGCGACCATCTTCTTGGTCATACTCAAAAAGTGGGAAGTCATTGACCCAAAGAAAAGCATAACCTTCACCAATGAGTTCTAGCTTAGCACCAAGGTGACGGCGAAGAGCATCGGCACTGGCATGAGCTACTTCAGGATTAGTATCAGCAAAGAAGAGCCATGTTCCATCGCCGGAAAAGCCGGTCTTCTCTTCAAGCTTCTTCATCAGTTCATCATCAATAAATTTGGAGATCCCCGCACTTCTTGCCCCGTCGGCAACTTTAAAGAAGGCGACACCCTTACCGCCATGTGGCTTAACAATATCAACGAAGCCATCGGTATCCTTACGAGAAAAACTGCCATGCTCAGCAGGGATGAACATCGTCTTAATAAGACCACCGTTTTTAGCAGGTGTACTCAAAACACCAAATTCTGAGTCAACAAAGAGGTCCGTAACAATACGATGCTCTAATCCAAAGCGGATATCTGGCTTGTCACAACCATAGCGGTTCATGGCCTCTTCATAGGACATCACCGGCATTGTGAAACCGTCTTCAAGCTTAAAAAGTTTCGTTACGATTTTTTCTACCAGACTCTTAATATAGGCCGGCGTAGAAAAAGAGACCTCAATATCAATTTGTGAAAATTCTGGCTGGCGGTCAGCTCTTAAGTCCTCATCACGAAAGCAACGACAAATTTGAAAATATTTATCGGCACCACCAATCATTAAAAGTTGCTTAAGAGTTTGCGGTGACTGAGGTAGAGCGTAGACCTGGCCTGGATGAACGCGCGAAGGCACAACATAGTCACGTGCCCCCTCGGGTGTCGACTTGTAAAGAATAGGAGTCTCAACCTCGATAAACTCTTCTTCATTAAGAATATTTCTGACGTCAATTGTCGCCTGTGAGCGTACTTTTAGAATTTCTTGTAAGCGCGTACTTCTCAAGTCGAGGTAGCGATACTTAAGCTTGAGATTTTCCGTGGCCTCTTTTGAACCATGGGGGAGAAAGGGCAAACTTTCGATATCACATTCTGAAAGAAGCTCTAGCTCT
>JAUIBX010000130.1 GCA_030427595.1 Bacteriovoracia bacterium
CCTAAGGACCAGGTCACGGTGAGAATTTTTCTTCTTCTTTTTTTTCTTAGCATTCCCTTGATAAAGCTTAGGGCCCAAAGTTTAGTTCCTTTCGGTGATGTCCGTTTGGGAAGCGCTCCCCTGCCAATTAACCTCAATGTTTTTCAGCCCTATGCTTCGCCTCGCTCTGAAAACTTAACCTTAAAATTTGCTCCCAAATCCTTGCAGTGGATTCGCGATTCCTCAAACCTTTTGGTTCCCCGAGCACGCTTACAAATTACCTATGCTCAAAAAGAAAAGAATCCGCCTCTCTTTTACTACCATGATGAGGTCTTTTCGGGGGAGTATCATCCCGAAACAAACTCCTTTCATGTGGACTTATGGATCAACCTCTTTAATCCCGGAAAAATCATTATTAAAAGAGGTGATCAGGAACTGCATCAGATTGCCACACGCAGACTTAATCAAAAAATAGATTCACCAAAGACCAAGAAGAAAGAAGAAACCAAGCTGATTGATTACTCGTGTGCTCCCTATGATGTGGAGTTTGAAGGAATAGAAGACCAATACCTAAGTGTGGGTTGTCGTCTAGAAAAACTTGATGAAGGGCAAGGTCAAACCCCACGCTTGATCATTACCTGGTCTGCTTCTGATGCCCTTCTAGAAGATGCCACCTTGCCGCCCTATAGAACGATCCTTAAGAGCAATTCCCCATCTCTTATCAATGTCATCAACAGTATGGGAGAAACCAAGACGGTTAAAATTACGGCCAACCTCCCCAACCGCATTCACCGCTTGAAGACCGCCATTGGTTTTGGTCCCTACCGCTTTGAAAGTCAAAGTGACTCGAGGGTTAGGCCAGAGAAGTGGGCGCCCGCTCTTATGCTCTACGGCCGCTATGACCTTATGGAGACCACCAGCTTAAGGTTTTTCAATGCCACCATTAATCGCGGCTCCTTCTTTAATAATGGTGGAGTTTATTTGGCCTATGAAATTGCCAGTGTCTTTGATAATCGCCTTAAAGTTGTTCCTCTTTTGGGGGCACAGATTTTAACTTTTGATTACAACAATGATGTCCCTGAAAGAAATAAAATCATTTATCCTCAAGGGTTTGAAGTGGTTTGGAAGCACAGCTTTGGTCTAAAAAATACGTCCATGGTCTATGGCATGTTTCTTAGTGCCTCTGATAATAACCCCTACCGCAATGTGTGGCTGCGCTGGGGCAAGAGAATTTTTGGGGAGCTCAATTACATTGAATGGAGTTTAGGCGGCCAAAAGGTAAAGACCTATGGTCTCTCTCTTGGCCTGCCACTTTTCTCTTTATTCTAACTAAAGAGGTAGGTGATAGAAGGTGCCAAACTCGTGGGCGTACTTCTGAGTGATCATACCGTAGCCAGGGTAATTGACTTCATCGATCATAAAGTCCTTACCAAAGCTAGTGGTACCCCAAGAGTTCTTAAAGTAATAAACGCCTTTATAAGTGAAGGTTTTCATAGTCCCGTCCGTCATTTTCATTTCCACTTCAACCACACGGTTGTTGTCGTAGCCTACGATCACAACGGAGTGGCCAGCGGGTGCTTTTGGTGAATTTTCGCGGTCCACACTGCCTCTTTCAGGGTGGCCGACAAGACCTTGGGCCCAATATTCGCGATTAACTTCAATCCCCTGCTCAATTCCAGCACCATGGTTCCAAGCACCATAATAAATAGGCATGCCCATGGTTAAGCTGTAACCAGAACGCAAAAAGCTCTTAATTCGAGAGGAGTTTCCAACGTAGTAAGAATAGCTTTGAAAACGTAGGTACTGATTCTTAAATTGGGTGGCCTCATTTCTTGCGGTGACAAATTCAGGATCAAAGAAAGTACTTGATTCATTGAGAAGTTCAACATCGGTACGCTCAAGTTGTTGAGGGTCTCTTTGAATAATTAAACATGACTTATAGGAGTTTGACTCACTATCAAGGTAACCACAGCGCTCTTGTCCAAGGTAAGTCTCCTTAGTCCAATCTCTGGTGTCATAAACAAGTGTTTTTTCATAGGGCACACCATAGCGGGCAAGGTTATTAAAGTTAGTCCATGAGTTGGAACCATCTGTGGTTTTTCCTCTGACAGAAAGGTACTCAAGGTATTGCTCTGAAAGATCGAGATCCTCACCAAGGCCATGACGTTGACGCAAACGATTTTCAAGAAGGCCAAGCGCCGAAAAAATAGAGCAAGTTCCCCGTCTCCCTTGTGAACGAACAGGAGTTTGGTAAGAGATGCTGCGAGCAACATCCATACCCGGAAGAGATTTTTCTTCACTATCGACAACAGGTGGTCTGAAGTCACTTGGGTATGAACTTAGGGGGGCCTGAGAATAATCAACAGAACCTTGGGCAAAAACACCAAAGCTGAGAAGGAGAGCTAGTAAAGATTTGGTAAACATGGGTCCTCTTTTGAGATGTCCTTTGGCACAGGGCCTAGGGTATGTGTAGGTGTGTCAAATGCATGCCGACTTTATAAAGGGCCCTACGCTTTAGCAACTGATCGAGGTCAAGAATGTGTTATTTTTCAATAGAATTTCAATATGTTAGCTAGCTTAAAATTGCCTAAAATCCTAACGCCTTGGAATAATTTCACAAATGAGATGATTTGACCTAGAAAAGGCACAGAATCCCCTACTATTAAGGTATGAACGCAAAAGACCCAAGGCAGGACATGGCACACGCCCAACGCCATCTCTTTAAATTAACGAATGCTGAACCTTTCCCTAAGTTTAGGGCAGGCGTTTTTTTAATTTTAATCTCCCTCTTTGGTGGCCTTCTTGGCCCGCAAACTTTTGCTCAAGAAGACACTCTCCCGTTAGATACAACTCCCATTCCAGATTCAGGGACACCTGGACCACCACGTGACACCAGCCCTTTTCCAAGCGATCTCTTTAATCGTATAGGCGATAGCATTGGCGATGAGTGGGATGATGCTGGTCAAAAGCTAAGTGCTTCTATCTTTGAATCCCTTACCAATAGAGAACTTTTTAAAACGCAGCTCATTGGTGACCTCAATGCTTCTTTAAGAGTTCAAAGGAAGGTCTACAATAACCAAGATATCATCGATAGCTACACCGTTATCGACATTATGAAAATTCCTCTTTATTTACCCATCCCTATCATCAACGAAGGAATCAGCTTTGGTGACGGTGTCTCTGGAGTAGGCCTTGGTCTAAGCTTTGGTGGTGAGGCCTATCATATTCGCCAGGTCTCTCCCCAAGATTGGCGAAAACTTAAATCAGTTAAAGAAGTAAGAGAGCGTCTTGAAGAAGCAGAAGATTTAAATGAGGACCTTAATCAGTCCCTCAGAGATAAAGGCCCTCTTTTTAATGAGACTAACGAAACAATCAATGACAGGCTTGATCGAGACTTCAGTCCTGAAGAAAAGGCTGAATTTCTTAAAGAAAACCCTGAAGTTGGCACTATCATCCGATCTCAAGAAAATGACTCAGAATCTGAAATCTTTGAAGGTGATGGCCTAAGCCGTTTTATCTTTTGGCGTGGTCAAGACCCAAGAACTCGCGCCCGTTACAATAAGCTTTGGCGCCTATTAACTCACCCGCTAGGTTTACCATTATCGGCTAAGAGAATGGACACTTACCCTATTGGCGATGTGGCCAGTTATGGGCTTGAAGGTTCGGTGCAATTGGGTATCAATGCAGGTTGGAGTGACTTTGAGATTCTCGGTGAATCATTTACGCGCACAAGAGCTGGCCTTGGTGTGACCACTTATCTTAAAGGTGACTTTCGTTTAAGTCTTTGGAAAGAGTCCGACAATCATGTCCAGGTCAAACTCACAAGGGCGCTCAATCAAGGTACCTCAATCAACCTTGGAAGCCTTAGTATTGATCAGGAAATTTTTGAAGGCTTCTTGGTTCTCGATCAAAAAATTCTCAGTGTCACTGAAGAGTTTATCCCCTTTTCTTTCCAAATTAACCGCAATAAGGTCCAACAATTTGATATCGGTTACCGCTATGACCTGCGTGTTCCCCAAGCACGCCTCGCCTATGAGGCGGCCGTTCTGGGACGTTTTCATAAGAGTTACGTCCTCTCTCAACAAGAGGATAGCGGCGTTGAAGAAACCTTTACACGTTCATCAGAATCTCGTGGTCGCTCACGCAACTATAAGATGAAACTTTCTCTTCTCTTTGAAAAAGTGAACTCGAGTAGCCATAGAAAGACTAAGGCGAAAATCACCATGGATGATGAGGAGCATGAGCTTTACACCTCTGCTCATATTAACTTTAAAGGTTATGATACTCTGTGGGGAAAATCAGAGGCCAAACGCCATCAATTCGTAACAACCTTCAATGAAAGAATCAACAGAGATGACCCGACTAAAGGTCTGGGCATGCGTATTCAAGGTCGCATAGAAGATAGTGACACAACTTCAAAAGAGCTTAAGAGCTATTATCAAGAAGTCGAGACGGCGCTCAATAAACCAGGTCTTTTTCCAAGACCTCCAGCATTTTATCCTCCCATGGATTGTGATGTACTCTCTCAGCACATACCTGACTTAGACCAAGACAAGTGTGTGGAAAACGGTGAAGAAAAGAAAAAGGTTCTCGCCAATTATGGTTCCACTTCTTTTTACTACCAAATGGAGCTTTCTCTTGAGCATCTGCGCCACATTCAAAGCGCTAATCCAGATGATGTTTGGCGTGCCCTTGAGGTCGCTTTCAACATGGAACCTGGAAAGTGGTCTTCTGGTCTTAGAAGGTCTTGGAGCTTCGTACTTAATAGCTATGCCACCCTTCTTAACATTCCCCTGGCCTTGATTGATATCAACCTCACCCCAGGGGGAAGGCTCATCATTGCTCATCGCTTTTATCGCGCATGGAAGAAGATTAAAAAGCTTGGAAATGACCCTGAAGCGTTAGTTAATGCCTTTGGTAGACTCTATCGCACCATGCACTACTCCCCTCAACTGGTGCAGGCGACTCGCCTCTTAGCTGGTCCTAAAGAAGTGCCTTTTACACTTACAGCGAAATCGGACCAAGTCTTTGGTCAACTCAGTCTTGGAGGCTCAACCTTTGTTTCCACAACACCTATTGCAGATGAAGCCGAAAGAAGAATTTCCTTTGATCGCATAGGTCCCCGACTTACAGCAGATGAGAAGGCCATCGTAAGCGGACTAAAATTTGATAAGGTTGATAAAGACTCAGCGAAAATATCATTTACTCTAAAAGAGGAGGCCGACCTCCTCTATCTACGAGTAGACCAAGCGCCCGGATGGGGTCGCTATAAGAACCTTTTACGCCTCATCATTAAAAATAATGGGCAATTTAAAAAAGGAAAGAATGAACTCATCATTACTCGCGACATGAGTGAAGGCTATAAGGGTCGGCTCAAAAAGGCGATCTTTAATGGACGCTACTCCAACTTTATCCTGGCCTACTCTCGGGCCGAAGATAAGTTTGGTACGGTGACCTCTACCCGCTTTCGTATGCCAAAGAAGAGTGATGACGACGATAATGACGATGACAACCAGGAAAAGGACCCCAATAGAATTGGCCCCCAATAGTGACTAAAGAACGGGAGAAAAGAGGCGGCAAACTCGCACTAGGATCTGTTGCCATAGGGGGACTTGAGATAGAGAAAAAGGTTCCAATAGTTTAGACGCCTGAAAGTCCTCGTCAAGCATTGACTCTGTCTCCCGTACAAATTGCTCACTCTTAACTAAACCTGTCAGTTCAAAATTAAGACGAAAGCTACGGTTATCTAAGTTAGCAGTCCCCACCCCTACAAGATCATTATCCAAGAGAAAGACCTTTTGATGAAGGAAACCTTGATCATAGAGGTAGAACTTCACACCGGCCTTTTGAAGATTTTCATAGAAGGCCTGGCGAGCATAGTAAACCATCTTATGATCAGGTACCTTAGGAAGAAGAATGCGCACATCCACCCCCTTAAGGGCAGCAATAGTCAAAGCACTTTGAATTTTACCATCGGGAATGAAGTAAGGAGAGGCCAGCCAAAAGCGCTTCCTTGCTTGATGAATAACATGATTAAACATAAGACCACAGGTCTCAAAATCATCTGCAGGTCCAGAGGGAAGCATAAGAATCTTGGCGTCTTCCTCTTGGGCGTGCCACTGCCAAGTGAGTTCTGGAAGATCGTGAACACCACAATCAGGGTTAACAAAGAACCAGTCTTCTAGAAAGGAGACTTGTAAGGAAGCGATGGCCGGTCCCTTAAGTTTAACGTGAGTGTCACGCCAAGGATTAAAGCCAGGTCTCCTTCCAAGATAGGCATCACCAATATTGTGGCCACCAAAGAAAGCGATTTTACCATCGACCACTGTAATCTTACGATGATTTCTAAAGTTGATTTGTAAGCGCCTACTACGTCTTTCTGTTATATGAAAAGGCCGTACTAAAACCCCTCCGTCTTTTAAACGATCCCAATAACTGTCGCTCACGTTGTAGCAACCAATGGCATCGTAAATAAGATAAACCTTTACTCCCCTTTTACTGGCCGCAAGGCATGATTCAGCAAATTGCTGACCAAGCTTATTCTCTTCGATAATGAAGTACTGATGAAGTATATAATCTTGTGCCTCATCCATGGCCTCAAAGATCATATTAAAGGTTTCATGACCATTGATAAGAAGGTCACTATCATTTCCCTTTAGCCATGGAAGGTGCGCCAGCTCACTAAGAACGTCATCAAAAGGGTTCAGTTCACTTTTAGTGACTTCATAATCTTTAACCGAGTTCTTAAACCTCATGGTCATCGGTGCTAACTCTTTGCCTGACTTTCTTCTAAAGTCCACATGACCAATAAACTTTGAGCGACCAATCAGCAGATAGAGAGGGATTGTCACAAAAGGCAAAAGAACGAGGGCAACAGACCAAGCGATGGCCCCTTGAGAGGTACGAGCTTTTTTAATGGCATGAAAGGCCAGGGCAACGGCCCAGACTTCGATGAGAGGAAGAACCCAAGGCCCCCACTCATAGATCCACTGAGAATTGTTTTGAAAAAGAATTACGAGTGGGTCTTGTCCCCAAGTATCCATAGAAAGGACTAGCGTTTAATAATAGAGAAGGCCAACACAGGGTCAACCAACTTCAAAAGCTTTTCTAGCGCATCGACAAGTTCATCAATAAAGCCACGAATAAGTTCAAGGGCCACCATTCCTCCAACTTGCTCCATAATGATTTGGATGATGGTGTTCATGAACTCTAGAATAGGTTCAAGCCCCATCTTCTTAATGAGGGCATCAAAGAGGCTTTCAGCTTCTTCAACGTCCTGACCATTATTGGTGACAACAAAGAGTGGGTTTTTAGCATTTGCTTTCTTATTTCTTACCATAATTAAACCTTAGTTACTGCTCGGCATTCCAAGCAGAAATTTTATCGGCCAATGCACCAAACTGCTCTTGAAGAGGAGAAAACTCTTTAGCATTAAAGTCAAACACCGACTTTCTCTCAGCTTGGGAGCGCACGAGAGGAGCCCTATTAAAGAAAGGCTCAACAACAGTATTTTCACCGAACTCTTCCTCAAGTTCTCCTTTAATACGATTGAGGTCCTCACCTTCTTGGCGCCTTCTCATATCCACAAGGTTGGGGATATGGGCCAAGACGGCAGGCCCTTGAGAGACTCCCATCTCTTCCACCTGATCGAGAACATCGTAGAAGTGACCTAGACCTTTACGACTAAACTCATCGGGTCTGAAAGGGACTAGAAGTCCATGGGCCGCACACATAATGTTGACGACAATAAGACCAAGAGTTGGCGGGCCATCGATAACAACATAGTCATAAGTTTCAAGTAAGCGGTTGGCCTCAAGAAATTTCTTGAGAATCAATTGGCGTGGCATGGAAATACCCGCAACAGAAAGTTCAAAGCCTGAAAGCTCTTGACCAGCAGGCAATAAATCAAGCTTATCTCCGCGCACAACAACATCATGAAGGAGGGCCGGTGCATGGAGAGGTTTAAGCTCACGAACTGAATTAATAAGCAATTGATGAACTGTAGGCCTCTCTTCTTGGGAGCTATCAAAGCCACAGAGAAGGGAGAGGTTGGCCTGTGGATCCATATCGAGACACAGGACCTTGTGACCGCGCTCGGCCAAAGCATGGGCCGTATTAAAGGCCATAGTGGTTTTTCCTACGCCACCTTTTTGATTAAGGAACGCCAATACTTTGCCGGAAGCCATCCTTTTACTGGGACCAGAGCTCGGTAGAGAGTCTAGAGAGTTCTCTGCCTCCCCACTTAAGTCATTAGAATTATTGGCTTTATTTTTACGATTAAAGAAAATCCCCACGTGACCCTCCATTGGACATCAGGCGATATTTGAAATTACTCAAATATTAGCACGCTCGTTCACAAAGTGTCACAAACAAGATTTGGTCAGAGAGGAAAGATGACTCTATTCGTCGTAATCGCCGTTAGTACCGGAACCAGGAATACTATTACCTGGGTCAATCTCGATCATACAACGAAAGCCCACATCCACACGCTTAGGTGTCGCCGTTGTGCGGGTATCGGTGAATTCGACTGGTGTAGTGAAGGCAGCTTGAATGGAAGCTGGGTTACCAGAGATGTATGCCCAGAGAAGATCTGAACTAGTCCCTGGAATATCAAAAGGAAGACCTCCATCAGCTACATTAATAGCGGCGACAACAGATGCTGCATTACGACTGCCAAAATTTAGCTCAACATCAGCAAGGTCAACAATCAGAGCATTTGTTGCGCTATTATAGCCAACATTGGTAATTCCAGCGTCTGTTTCAACAAAGCGGACCGTCATCGTTCTTTGAGTATCGTTAAGAGCACGAAAGCTAATATCCTGAATTGTGAGAGCGCCAAAAGTGTCACTACAAGGAAGAGCTTCAAGGCTCCAGACCCCTGCCCCATTGCCCGCAAGGTAAGAACCACCAGCAGCAAAGCCACCGCACCCGAGATCAGCTGCACTCGCAAAAATATTTTGGGAGTCAATGGTAATGGTGTCGTCGTGTAATTGCAGCGAGGTAATCCCTGAAGTAGGACCAATTTCAGCAAGACTGTAGTCTGTATCAAAAGTTGAATTAGAACTCACTTCAGCGGGAAGTCCCATGGGGATAAAGAAGCGACCAGCACTAAAGCGCTCATCTTCAATGGCCCAAGAACTGATACTGGCATCACAAATATCGTCAGAGTTAGCATCAACACATGGTCCACGCCTACCGTCCATTGACCATAGGCCGTAGTCATCAAAGTTAGTATTACTTGGAAGGGTGGCAAAGGTTGACCCATAACTTGTATCGTCAGCCCCAGTGAGATCGGTTCCCATTCTGAGGAATCCACCAACAGGAAAGATCAATTCACTTCCATCGCCACTAATAACTCTAGCATTCATATTCGGCCTAGCATCAATAGCACTAGCTACATCTGCTGCCGTTGGAAAATCATCAAGATTAACAGTGATTGAGCGAACTCCACCACTAGAGGTATCACTAATTGCCGCAGCAGCAGCATCATTAATGATCCCAATCTGAACATCATTCGTCTGAGACAATTTGATAATCTCAACATTTTGAATAACGAGGTTTGAGTTTCCAAAACACTGACTAAGACCACTACAATTGAGCCTATTAGATGTCCACTCTGCGACATTCCCCGTAGTGTCTTGAACACCAAAAGCACTAGTGCAAGAAGCTGTTTCATTGGAGCCAGTTGTAATGGAGCGAATACCAGAAGCATCTGTTCCAGGTAGTGAGTAAAAGTCATTACTATCAGGCTTATCAATATTGACGTAGCCGTCTTCAAGGCCAGAGGCCTGTGATGAGTTACACTTACTAGAAGAATTGAGGGATAGCCCCGTTTCCTTCACTGCTATCTCGCTAT
>JAUIBX010000131.1 GCA_030427595.1 Bacteriovoracia bacterium
CTCTTCAGTAATAGCACCACTGCGTAACAGCTCTGAGACAAGTGTATGATCTTCAGTGAGCTTACTGATTTCATCATTACGTACTCGATAGGCTCGGGAGTCACCTACATTCACAACGATCATTCGTTGATCAACAAAACAGAGACCTACAAAAGTAGTTCCCATACCATTGAATTCTTCTTGCTGATTGCCTCGTGCATGAATAACTGTATTCGCTTCAGTTACTGCACTGTTGATAATCTCTGGAGAAGCTACTGCGTAATCGGCAATACGCTCTTTGACAGTCTTAACCGCGAGGCTAGATGCAAGTGCCCCGCCTTTCACACCGCCCATACCATCGGCAACGACGAAGAGGTGTTTGTCCGAGTTGAGGTATATGGCATCCTGATTGGTCTTCCTTTTCATGCCAATATCTGTAATACCTGCGGCAATAAGACCCATCTTTCTCCCAAAAATCTTATTAGTGATGAAAATAGTTTAACCTGAGAAGTGGTCCTGTCAAACAAGGGATTGAATTCATTGTGAAAAGCCTTAGGCTCCAAATTTGTTCGAGTGATGGTGTCGGTTTTTCGTTATGCAAGGAATTAACCTGAGACAAGGGGTCAAGTTGACCCTTCAAATGAAAGGAAAAGTTGAGGTAAGTCCTTAGAAAAATGACACATATTCCTTTAGATTATGGCCCTCGTTTTGCTACACTAGAGATAAGGAAACTTTTATAGGTTTTCTTATGAGTAAACGAAGTTAAATTCATCGCCATATAACCACGGATGGGGGAGAGCATGGGCACAGTCAATATCAGCGAATTTATCAAAGAAAACTATAAGGCAGAGGACTTTTCTCATCTGCATTGGACCGGAACTTTTCAAGAGTATGTTGATAAAGTTGCTGAAGATCCACGCATTGCTAGAAATGCCTTTCAGCGTATCCATGACATGATCATGAACTACGGAACTTCTGAATACACCGAGTATAAGAAGAAAATTACACGCTACCATTTCTTCGATGATCCCATTGAAGGTGGTAAGGATGCTGTCTTTGGTATTGATGTTCACCTTATGAAGTTTGTGAACTTCTTTAAGTCAGCATCAGCGGGCTACGGAACAGAGAAAAGGGTTCTCCTTCTTCACGGGCCTGTTGGTTCGGCGAAATCTTCTATTTCTCGTCTTGTTAAAAAAGGACTCGAGCACTATAGCCGCACAGATGATGGCGCCATGTACACCTTTGAGTGGTATGACGAAGAGGCTCCGGAGATCCTTGGTGGCCAAAGAACTTTTCCTTCTCCCATGCACGAAGACCCCCTCAAGCTTATTCCCGTTGAAGTGCGTGCTGAGTTTATGGAAAAACTCAATAAATCACGTCCCGATGGGACTTATAAAATCAAGATTAAAGGTTCTCTCAACCCAGCTGACCGTTATATCTACAATGCCTATCTTGAAAAATATGATGGTGATTGGAATAAGGTCATGGACCATGTTCGCGTGAAGAGACTTCTTCTCAGTGAAAAAGATCGTGTGGGGATCGGGACTTTCCAACCTAAAGATGAAAAGAACCAAGACTCAACCGAGCTTACAGGGGATATCAACTACCGTAAGATTGCTCTCTATGGTTCTGACTCTGACCCGCGTGCGTTTAACTTTGATGGGGAATTCAATATCGCCAACCGTGGGATTGTTGAATTTATCGAGATGTTAAAGCTTGATGTAGCCTTTCTCTACGACCTTCTTGGTGCTTCTCAAGAGCAGTCCATTAAGCCTAAGAAGTTTGCTCAAACGGATATTGATGAAGTGATTCTAGGTCACACCAACGAGCCCGAATTTAGAAAGCTTCAAAATAACGAGTTTATGGAAGCTCTTCGTGACCGTACCGTTAAGATTGATATTCCCTATATCACTCGTCTTGATAACGAGGTGAAGATTTATAAGCGTGACTTTAACGCCGATAAAATTCCTCACATGCACGTGGCGCCACATACAGTAGAAATGGCCGCGCTTTGGTCAGTTCTTACAAGAATTGAAGAGCCAAAGAAGAGTGACTTAACAAAACTTCAAAAGCTCAAACTTTATAATGGCAAAACTCTTCCAGGATATAACGAAGACAATGTTAAAGAGCTTCGTAAAGAAGCCGTTAGAGAAGGCCTAGAAGGAATCTCGCCACGTTATATTCAAGATAAGATTTCAAATGCTCTTGTAAAGAATTCAAACTCTGGTTGTTTGAATCCTTTTATGGTCTTCAATGAACTCGAAGCGGGTCTTAAGCACCATTCACTTATTAATTCAGCTGAGCAGCTTGATAATTACCGTGAGCACCTTGCGGTTGCCCGCCAGGAGTATGAAGACATTGTTAAGAATGACGTTCAAAAGGCCATCAGTGTCGATGAAAATGCTATTCAAACTCTTTGTGCTAACTACATTGATAATGTGAAGGCCTACACTCAAAGAGAGAAAATTCGTAATAAGTACTCCAATCGCCTTGAAGATGCGGATGAGCGCTTCATGAGAAGTGTAGAAGAGAAGATTGATATCCCAGAGTCTCGTAAGGATGACTTTAGAAGGGAAATCATGAATTACATTGGAGCTCTGGCCATCGAAGGTAAGCAATTTGATTACAAGATGAATGAACGTCTTCATCGTGCTCTAGAGCTTAAGCTTTTTGAAGACCAAAAAGATACCATCAAGCTTAAGACCATTATCTCTAAAGTCGTGGACAAAGAGACTCAAGAGAAAATCGATGTTGTTAAGTCTCGTCTTATCAAAAATCATGGTTACTGTGAGATTTGTGCAACTGATGCCTTGAACTTTGTGGCTTCAATCTTTGCAAAAGGTGATTCGGCGAGTTCTTAGAGTATAAATGAGATAGGGGAGACTCCTTTATGGATCATCCGATTAAAAGAGATCATCAACGCTTTCGCAATATTGTTAAGGGCAAGATCCGTGACAATTTACGAAAGTATGTTTCTAACGGAGAAATGCCTCTACCTAAAGGGGATGGCTCCTATAAAATTCCCATGCCCTCCATTGAAACCCCTCGCTTTAAATTTGGTGATCAAAGCCAGGGTGGCACAGGTCAAGGGGATGGTCAGCAAGGTGACCCCGTTGATGGTCAAGAAGGCGAAGGTCAACCAGGTCAAGGTGAGGCCGGAGAAGGGGAAGGTAATAAAGAACTTGAGGTCGAACTTTCTCTTGAGGAACTTGCCAGTATTCTAGGTGAGGAGCTTGAGCTTCCTAATATCGAGCCTAAGGGTAAGAAGACCATGCAATCGACGACCGATAAGTATTCCTCTATTGGAACTGTCGGTCCTGATTCGCTCAAACACTTTAAGCGCTCCTATAAAGAAGCCCTTAAGCGTCAAGTGGCCATGGGAAATTACGATCCCTCCAATCCCATTATCATTCCTATTAAATCAGATATGCGCTTTAGAAGTTCTACTCAAAAGGTAGAATTTGAAAACTCTGCTGTGGTCATCTATATGATGGACGTCTCCGGTTCCATGGGAGATGAGCAAAAAGAAATTGTGCGCACAGAATCCTTTTGGATCAACCTATGGCTTAAGAGTCAGTATAAAGATATTGAGATTCGCTATATCATCCACGATGCCACCGCTAAAGAGGTAGATGAGAATACCTTCTTTAGAACCAGAGAGAGTGGGGGGACGTTGATTTCTTCTGCTTTTAAGCTTTGTCGTGAGATTATCCAAGCGGATTATAATCCTGCTGAATGGAATATTTACCCTTTCCACTTTAGTGACGGCGATAACTGGTCCACTGATGATACCAAGCTTTGTTTAGATATCTTAGAAAATGATATTCTTCCTGCCTCCAACGTCTTCTGTTACGGGCAAGTTGAAAGTCGTTATGGTTCAGGTCAGTTTTATAAGGATCTTGTGGGTCATTACAAAGAAGATCACGATAAAGTCATCCTCTCTAAAATTAAAAATAAAGAGGCCATTCTTGATTCGATTAAAGACTTTTTGGGGAGGGGAAAATGACAACACGTACAGCTCCCATCACCGGTGAGCTTCTTCGCCTTAAAGAAGAAATTCATCAGTACGCACTAGATTACGGCCTAGACTTCTACCCTGTTGTTTTTGAAGTCTGTGATTACGACACAATCAATATCTTGGCCGCCCAAGGAGGCTTTCCTAGCCGTTATCCTCATTGGCGCTTTGGTATGGAGTACGATCAGCTCTCAAAGAGCTACGCCTACGGCCTGCAAAAAATTTATGAGATGGTGATCAACACTGACCCCTGTTACGCCTACCTTTTAAAGGCGAACCATATGGTTGATCAAAAGATAGTTATGGCCCACGTCTATGGTCACGCTGATTTCTTTAAGAATAATATGTGGTTTAAGTCTACTGATCGCGCCATGATGGATGTCATGGCCAACCATGGCACTAAAGTTCGTCGCTATATGGAACGTTACGGCCAAGACAAAGTTGAGGAGTTCATCGATCGAGTGCTCTCCTTGGAAAACCTTCTGGATATTAATGTTCTCTTTGAAACTCCTGAAGTCCAGCGCTCTCGCCAAAGTAAAGAGGCTCAATTTAAAGAGCAATTCTTTCATGATGACGACGATGATGATCGCTCATCCCACCTTAAAAGTTTTATGCGCTCTAAGCTTTTTAACCCTGTGACTAAAGAAGAAAAGCCAGAGCTTGATGATGCTCCCGTAGTAAAACCAAAACCTAGTTACATCTCTCCTCGAGATATTATGATGTACCTTATTGAGCATGCCCCTCTTAAAGAGTGGCAAGCGGACATCTTGGGTATTCTAAGAGAGGAGGCTTATTACTTTCTTCCTCAAAGAATGACCAAGATTATGAATGAGGGCTGGGCGAGTTATTGGCACTCCACCATCATGACCAAGAACGCCCTAAAATCGAGTGAGATTATCGAGTTTTCCGATAAGCATGCTGGGGTTATGGCCATGAGCCGCAAGCAGATCAATCCCTACAAAATCGGTATTGAGATGATGCGTGATGTTGAATACCGCTGGGATACAGGAAAGTTTGGTAAAGAATATAACGAGTGTACAGATATGCATGCTCGAGAAAATTGGAATACTGGCGCAGGCCTAGGTCGTGAAAAGATCTTTGAGGTACGTCGTTCGCACAATGATGTGACTTTTATTGATGAGTACTTTACTCCGGAATTTTGTGAGCGCATGCAGCTCTTCACTTATAAATACAATGCTCGCACAGGTCGCTTTGAAATAGACACCAGAGACTTTGAGGCCATCAAAGCAAAGCTTCTCATGAGCCTAACAAACTTTGGTCAACCTGTGATTGAAGTGGAGTCAGGAAACTTTGCCAATAGAGGGGAGTTGCACCTGGTTCATCAGCATCAGGGTGTAGATCTGGACATGGGCTATGCCTCGGATACCTTAAGAAATATTCAGGCGATCTGGTCAAGACCAGTTAATCTCACCACCATTCAAGAAGGTAAGGAAGTGACCTTTGTTCATGATGGTAAAGAGATGAAACCGCTCAAGTAATAAAGCATTATAGTTAGGCCTTTCTGGTATTTTTTTTTGACCCGTAGGCGATCCTCCGTCACAATATTTAGTGTAATGAGGAGAGTCCTACGGTGCATCTTAAGACATTGAAATATTTGTTTTTTATAGCTTTTTTAGTTTCCACAATGAGTGAGGCTAAAGTCCGTCGCTTTATTGGAAAAGTGGTCAAAGTGAGAGGCGTTGTCACTCAACTTTCTCCCGGCGATCGCCTGGCCACTCGCTTGGAAGTGGGTCAACGAATTCGTGAAGAAGCTTCCATCCTTACGCGTAAGAAAAGCTTTGTTCAAATCCGCCTCGATGATGGATCAAATGTTAATATTGGCCCCGATTCAAAAATGGTGGTGACCGAACTTGACCCTAAAGGTAATGGGGTCGTGAACCTTCTCAAAGGTAAAATCAGATACGATATCAAACAAAATTATGAGGGCAATAAGAAGTTCTTTGTACGCTCACGTAATGCGGCCATGGGAGTGAGAGGGACTGAATTTGAAACCCTCTATAACCCTGAAAACCAAGTGACATCTCTTCTGACTTACAAAGGTGAGGTGGCCATCATCAAGACTGAGGATAATGTCGATAAGTCTGAGACCAATCTCAAATACGCTAAGAGGCGTATGAGAAATGTGAATAATAAAATTATCCTGGAAGAAGAGCCTAGCCTGATTGATGCAACCACAAAGGATATGGAAAAGGCCTTCGAAAAAGCTAAACCCCAACTGGTGAAGAGAGGACAATTCTCTCAAACCGTAAAGAAAATTGATAATGTCAGTCAGCCCGTGAAGATTTCTCCCGTGCAACTTAATGCCCTTTTTGTGAATAAAGAGTTTGAAGAACCTGATGAGTCCAAGTTAAAGAAGGCCAATGTGGACTCGTCCCAGGCCAAACTTACTCTAAAACCTGTTGATCAAGAAGCTCCTCCCGAAGGGGTCTACGATCCTGAAAGAAAGCTCTATGCCCCTAAGGCCGGCGGTTTCATCGACCGTGAGACTGGACTCTATGTCCCGCCTTCCCCCGATGCCCTCTTTGATCAAAATAATAAAGTGTATGTGGCCAGTAATATTGGTGATATCGATGAGAATACTGGGGCCTATGTGCCTCCTTTTGGGTTAGAACTTGATGCAAAGAATGGCTTTGTGGCCAATAAGCTAAAGAAAGAAACCCCACCCTCTCTTATGGCGCAGGTTCTTGAAACCAAAGAGAAGCTCAATAAGAACCTCGCTCGCGATGTGGTTCAGGCCACTGGTCAGGCCCAAA
Source organism: Bacteriovoracia bacterium (assembly GCA_030427595.1). Lineage (GTDB taxonomy): Bacteria > Bdellovibrionota > Bacteriovoracia > Bacteriovoracales > Bacteriovoracaceae. The sequence goes on from JAUIBX010000131.1 coordinate 6,769, forward strand.
CTATTCAAGGGAGTTTTAAACCCCTTACCAATCGTGAGTTAATCTCAAAGAATGTTTTTACTCTCAGGTACCTGCCCTTTAGCCAGACCATCACTCAAGAGGGTGATACTGTCTTGGGGGCCAACAGGGAATATGAAAGTGATAGCGCCCGTGATATTGACCTTTCTCTTGATTACGCTTCAGGCTCCCGCTGGCAGCCCACTTCAAGATTTACCTCTCGTACTGTTTCCATTCCCACTTCTCAGCGTGGGACTGTTGGCCAGTTAGGAACAGGACTGACTTCTCTTCATGTTGGGCTTAAATACTCTATGTCGTCTCGCTGGAATGTTGTCACTACGGTGGGCCTAGATCAGCAGTACTTTCTCCATCATGTGACGGAATCAAGTACTACGACATCGAACTTTAAGAGGATCACAATCCCAAAGATTAGAACGGGCATTGAAGGTTCTCTTATTAGAAGTGGCCGTTTCTCAACGGACGTAGGTCTCATGGTAGGAACCAACCTTGGGAAAACTAGTGGGGATCATAAACTTGATGCCCTAGGTTTTAATAGCACCTACTTTTTAAAACTAAAGTATTGGATGTCCGCACGCTACATTCTTTCTTTGGGGATTGAAGGCTCAAATGAGTCCGTCAGCACTGAAGGAACCACGGCCATTTATCAAGCGGATGTAACTCGTAGCTCTAGTGGCGCCTTCGTCGCTCTTTCCACCTACTTTTAGATGATATAAGAAAGGCTTTACTTTGCTTTTCGAGGATCGATGGTCACTTCTTGGCTATCGAGCTCCTCAATATCTTTCTGATCCACAAAGACGGGCTCAGTTAAGGGAGTCTTTGGCCATGGGTTTTTAAGGGCCTCGACTTGGAAGTTTTCAAGGACCAAAGTGTTCTCTTCTCTTTTCATGGTTAGACCGAGATTTTCCCAATTAAGGATTTGGAGGCTTAGCCAACAGTTGAGACCGTCATAATTGCGGCAAAGCTCAGAGCTTGCTTGCTCAAGTCTTTCAGTATTGCCTGTGGCCATAGCGACGTAGCTATCCATGAGATTGATCTCAAGGGGAAAGTTCTTATTGTAGACTTCTTCAAGATAATTAAGATTTCCTTGGGCCTGATCAAATTCCCCCTTCCTTATAAGAAAGAGAGTCTCCAGCGTGACTTTCCTCTTATCGGTGAGGTCCTTACTAATAATTCTTTTAAGCATATTGAGTCCATCTTCCCATTGGCCTAAGAGGTAGGCGAGGGGGATAGAGCGCTGAAGTGCATTTTGGCTATTTTCCTTCTTTTGAAGTGCCAATTTAAAGTGACCAAAGGCGAGCTCATATTTATTGTCGAGAAGATTAATATTGCCACGAATATTATCTGCATTGGGGCTTTCAATATCTTCAATAAACTCTTGGGCCTTTTTGATTTCGCCAACACGATAGTAGGCAAAACCAATGAGCTCGCGAATTCTTTTGGAACGATAGGAAGAAGCGGGAAGACTTGATACATACTTTAAAATGACTTCTTCCTTATTGAGGTAGAGGGCCATCTTCATCCAAATCTCTGTGAACTCCGTACTGGCCAGAGTACTTCTTAGGTTCTCAACTAGGTTACCCCTAAGGAGCTGACGATTTCTTTGCTTTACTCGCATCAGTTGAGTTAGCCAGAACTGATTGGAGGTGGAGTACTCCAAGGTGATATTTTGACAGCTAGCGACCTCACTTAGGAATCGCTTTTCATCGTCCATGGCCACCAAATTCATCACTCTTAAAAGACAGACATGGCGGTAATTAAGAGAGTTGTTGTAATCCTGATCGGAGATCAGATCAAGAGATCTCTTGTAATCCCCTTCGATAAAATGAATGATCGCTAGGTAGCGCTTCTTAATTAAGCTCAACTCTGTGCGCTTTTCATTGACCTTAGAGAGAAAGAAGCGCGCAAGGTTGAGGTCACCATTGATGATGGCCCGCTTTCCCTGCTTGAGAGCAAAGATGACATCTTCTTTTTGTTTGTACTCCCTCTGAAGGGTGTAGGCCTTGGTCTCTTCCTCAGAATAATAGGACCAATCTTTGTCATAGACCCGAGGAATAAAATCACTATGCTTTTCTCCACGAGGGAAATTCGTGGCGTGGGTACTCAGTGTAACCAAAGAAAGGAAGAGAAATGTACGACCAGCGCACTTGCCTAGAATTTGTAGGCAAGTATTGCCAATGGAGTGAAAGGCCTCGTTCATATTAGGCTTTTCGGGTTAAGTCGCCGAAAAGATAAAAAAAGAGTCATGATGATGAAAGTGTTGAGGAAAAAATTGCCGCCAACCTTAAGAGCTTATTTTAAAAGCTTGTGCCGCCTTATCTTTTTAACCGCAGGCGCCCTTGTGGTGAGTGCTCCTAGCTATGCTCTCACGCCGCTTGAAAATGTCCTCTTAGGTAAATTCACCCCAGAAGTTTATCAGGAATCCACCAATAGTATCGAGGCCCTCTTTCTTCAATTTGAAGGGGAGCAAAAGGAACTCTCGCTTCTTAAGAGACCTATGGTCATGGAGCTCTATCCTGACATGAGCAATAAGGAGCTCTTTCGCCACCGCATAAAGCTTGGACTCTTCAGAGGTTTTATTGAAGAAGGTTATAACCTTGAAAATAAGTGTAAGAAGAGAAATGACATCCGCTATCCCATTCCTAGTGAGAGGTTACAAGCGAGACGCGCCTTCATGGCGACTCTTCAGTATATTGTTCTTGATCGTACCACTTTATACCTGCCTCTTTATGCAAAGACCTTTGAGTTTAGTCGCGATGAGTACCGCAATCTGATTGATGGTCTGATTTCTAATCACTGCAGTCAAAACCTCACCACCTTAAGCTTAAAGCAACTGCGCCTCAATATGCTGAAGCGCTTTGATGAAAGAGATAAGGCGAGCCTTCCTAGTGTTAAAGGCAATCCTTACTTTCCTGAAAAGGTGACCTTTGCTGAATCCCGGGCCGTTTCTCGTAAACAAGAATTCGCTTGGACATTAGAGCTTTTTAAGTCGGCCTGTAGCTGGGGTAATGACCCCGATAATTATGGTCTGATGGTGCCTCTGGT
>JAUIBX010000348.1 GCA_030427595.1 Bacteriovoracia bacterium
GTGGCCGTAAGAAGTGGCGTAGTTTTGGCCAAGCATAATGACAAGGTTTCGGGTATTCCCTTAACCAGTGAAGAAGGGGTCGTTTTCACCAGTGATGGCGGTTCGGGTAAGCTCAATCCCCCTGAGTGGTATAAGGAAATTAATTGGCAGGTGGATTCCCTTAATAAAGAACTCAAGGACCTTCTTCATAAAGAAGGAATCGATAAAGTTATTCTTAATGACGTGGTTTCTCGGGTTATTACTGTTAAGGCCGAGAGTGTGGATAAACTCGCCCTTGATGGTGAACCTAAGAAGTGGCAAAAGGAATGTGAAGAAGGCAAAGGGGAGCAGTGTACCCTCTTAGCTCTCTATCTTCTAAGAAACGGTAAAATTCAAGAAACTAAACCTCTCGTTCAAGCGCTCTTTGATAAGGCCTGTAAGAATGGCGCTCAAAGAGGGTGTGTATGGTTAGGTCGAGTTGAGTTTGAGTTTGGGGATAAAGACAAAGGTAAAGGTCACATTAAGAAGCTTTGTGAGGAAAAGGACGCTTATGCTTGTTACTCCATGTGGGAGCTTGAAAAGGCCTATGGCTCTAGTGATCTTGCCGAAGGCTATCGCAAGCAGGCCGTCTCTATCATGCATAATCTCCCTGACTTTGATAAAACCTTTTCCATGTTTGAAGAGGCCTGTCTCACTGAAGATAAGGATGCCTGCTTAAATATGGGCATTCTTTCTGAACAACTTAATAAGAAGGAGAAGGCCCGTGAGCTTTATACCAAGGCCTGTAACCTGGGCTCTGGTGCGGGATGTTCTAATCTTGGTTATATCTTTCAAGAAGAGGGCAAGCTTAAAGATGCTAATAAGAATTACATGAAAGCGTGTTTTCTTGATGAGGCCGTTGGCTGTTACAACCTTGCCTGCCTTTACTCTAAAGATGAGAAAGTTGAACTCTCCAAGCAATATCTTAAAATGGCGGTTGTGGGAGGTTTTACGGATTGGGAGCATATTGAAAGTGATGGGGACCTCGCTCATCTACGTGCCCAAGCTGATTATAAGGATTTCTCAAAGGCCTTAAAAGAAAGTGCCACCCCTGCCCCTAGTAAAAAGAAAAAAGAAGAAACGAAGCTCTAAAAAATCTCCTAAGCTGCTAGCTTCTTCCACGAATGATTTCTCTTGCTCTCTTCTTCTAAGGAGGAAGAGAGGTACTTTCCGCGAATAAAGTAGGCCACATGAGGTAGTCCTGCGTGGAGATAGAGACGGCACAGAAGTTTTGCTAGTTGATTATTTTCCTGATGCTTCTTTAGCGTGCGATGAAGAAGGGCCGTTGCCTCTTCCCAGCGGTCGCGGCCAATAAGAAGAAGCGCCTCATAGTAATCTAAGTAGGGGTGATCATTCTTTTCTTCCTTTCTCTTGGTTAAGATTGATTTGGCCTGGTTGTAGTGAGCGTGAGCAATGGCCATAATCTTTCTGCTCTTGTGACCCTCTTCTATAAGGGCACTCGTAAAGAGGAGAAAGGAGGTAATGATTTCTTGAAAGAAAGAGAAGTCTTCTTCTTTCAACTCAGGGGTAGACCTCTCTACTTGATCAAAGAGGTCCCAACACACTTTCATTTTCTTCTTTAGTGATTTGAGTTCGTCTTCTTGGTTAGAGTTCCATCTATTTTTACGGTAGTGAAAAAGGTGGGTGAGAAGATCGTGGATATTGAAGAGAATAAGCGCCTGTTTCTCGCAAGGAGCCAAGTAACTTAGAGGTGACTTTTCAAGAATCTCTCTCTTATCTTCTTTGAGAAGTTGAGGTTCAAGCTTTAAAAGGTCTATCCATGTTTGGTCCCAAGCTTCCAAAAAGAAGTGGCCTGGGTAGATGGCCAAAGGCCCGTGCAGAGTCTTTTTGTTACTTCTTTCATTTTTTGAATTTTTTAAACGGTAGGGTTTAGGCAGCATGGGGACTCCTTAAGAACTGCCGTCATTATGGCCCTCCCT
>JAUIBX010000132.1 GCA_030427595.1 Bacteriovoracia bacterium
TCGACTCTCGACAATAGCGGGTGCGCTTGAAATTCAACAAGTATTGGAAGAGGGGAAGTAAATGACAACTTTAATGACCGGAGCAAGAGCAAATGTAGTAGAGGCCATTGGTGGTACGCCCATTATCAAGCTTAATCACATCACAAAAGATATTAACTCTGACATTTACATAAAACTTGAATATATGAACCCAGGTGGCTCAACCAAAGACCGCATCGGCGCCTATATGCTTGATCAGGCCGTTAAAGAGGGAACACTAAAACCTGGTGGAACAATCATCGAAGGCACAAGTGGTAACACGGGTGTTGGCCTTGCGATGTGGGCCGCAGTCCATGGTTACAAGTGTATTTTTGTTCTTGCCGATAAGCAGTCCAAAGAGAAAATTGATAACCTGAGGGCCTTTGGTGCAAAGGTCGTTGTCTGCCCCACAAATGTTGCTCCAGAGGATCCTAGAAGTTACTACTCCGTTTCAAAAAGACTAAGCGAAACTATTCCTAACTCCTTCTATGTGAATCAATACGACAACCTTCACAACAGAATGACTCATTATACTTGGACCGCGCCAGAAATGTACGAGCAGACCAAGGGTGACTTTGATGTCTTTATGGCAACAGTAGGTACCGGTGGAACCATCTCTGGTTGTGGACGCTACTTCAAAGAGAAGATGCCCAATGTGAAAATTGTCGGCATTGATTGCGAAGGCTCTATCGTTGCTCACTACGCTAAGACTGGTGAGATGTGTGAGGCTAAAACTTATGTTCTTGAAGGTGTCGGGGAAGACTTCATCCCGGAAAACTATGACTTTGATAATATCGATGATTGGGAAATCGTTGGAGATAAGGAATCATTCCTGATGACAAGGCGACTTCTTAAAGAAGAAGGTGTCTATGCTGGAGGTAGTGCTGGTGCTGCCATCTGTGGCGCCATTAAATATGCCAAGAAACTTGAAGAGCCAAAGAAGATTCTTGTCCTTCTTCATGATAGTGGTAATCGCTATGCCTCAAAAATCTACAACGACGACTGGATGAGTGATAACGGTTATCTTGATAGCTCCTTTGATGTTCAAATCAAAGATGTGCTGCAAATGCTGAATAAGAATGGAAAAATTGAAACCATTAGTGATAAGGCAACAATTGGTGAGGCCATCACTCTTATGGATAAAAAAGGAATTTCTCAACTTCCATGTATTGATGAAAATGGAGTCATCAAAGGTCTGGTCGCGGAAAAAACACTTCTTAAACCTGTCATGATGGGTGAATTTAATAAAGAAGATAATATTTCTCTCGCCTTCACGATGAATTACAAAACAATCAATAAGAATGAACTACTCTCCAATGTAGCGGATGCTTTGCTGCAAAAAGAGGTTGCCCTGGTCATGGAAGATAATAAGCTCGTCGATATCCTCACCGATATTGATGTCCTTCAGTACCTCAGTAAAACTCGTGCTTACTAGGAAGTAGAATGGCCAAGAAGGCTCTTAAGTTTGCCACTAAACTCATTCATGTGGGTGGAAAGCCTGATAAAGAAACAGGTGCTGTTATTCCACCTATTTATCAAACAACCACTTATGCCCAAAGTAGCCCTGGAAAACACCAAGGCTATGATTATTCACGCTGCCAAAACCCTACACGAGACCGACTCGAAGAGTGCTTGGCCAGTATCGAAAAGGCGAAGTATGCCCTGGTCACCTCTAGTGGCATTTCAGTCGTAGCATTAATTCTCCACGCTCTTCCCAAAGGCTCAAAAATCTTATGTGGAGATGATGTTTATGGGGGAACATATCGTCTTCTTACGACAGTTTTTAATGAAATTCATGATATTCGCTTTGTCGATACGACCGATCTTAAAGCAGTAAAACAGGCCCTAACAGAACATAGACCGCAACTTCTTTGGCTTGAATCTCCTACCAACCCTCTTCTTAAGATTACTGATCTCACCAAAGTAACTAAGCTGGCCAGCGAGCATAAGGCACTCTCTGTTGTAGACAATACTTTTATGAGTCCCTACTTCCAAAACCCACTTGACCTTGGTGCTGATATTGTCATGCACTCCATGACAAAGTACCTCAACGGTCATTCTGATGTTCTTGGTGGTTGCTTGATGACTAATCAAAAGAGCTTCTATGAAAAGTGTTGGACTCTACAAAAGTCTATAGGTCCCACAGCAAGCCCTTTTGACTCTTGGCTGGTTCAACGGGGACTTAAAACTCTTGCTTTGCGAATGGAGGCCCATCAAAAGAATGCCTTAAAAATAGCAAAGTTTCTTGAAGGTCACAGTAAAGTCGAGAGAGTCTACTACCCCGGACTTAAAAGCCACCCTCAGCATAGCCTCGCCAAAAGACAAATGAGTGGGTTTGGTGGTATGGTCACTTTTTTCTTAAAAGGTGATCTCAAAAAATCAAAGCGTTTCCTCGAGAAGCTAAAGCTCTTTGCCCTCGCTGAGTCATTAGGCGGTGTAGAAAGTCTCATTGAACATCCTGCGATTATGACTCATGCAAGTGTTCCTAAAAATATTCGTGAGGAATTAGGAATTCACGATAATCTCATTCGTATGAGTGTTGGGATTGAGGATGTCGATGACCTAATCTCAGACCTAAACTCGGCCTTAAGCACACTCTAAAAAGATCCGACTCCGGCTTCTGGTGTTTTTGAAGGCTCAACTTGAGGAACTTCTCCCTGTGAGTTTTCCTCTGAGGTATCAGATGAACTCTCTTCTGACAGATCGGGGGTTGCCACCCCCTCAACAATGGGTCTGGGTGCTGTCGTTGGCATTTCCTTTTTTATTTCTACTTCAACCTCTTTTTTCATGGGAGAACTTCCCTGAAGGACACCACTATAGTCCTCCCCACGATTGAAAACGAGAGAATCATCAAGGTATTTCTTTGCCAGTAAGTAGGCACAATAGGTTTTTCCGTGGTCAGTATCAAGTGTTTCCTTTTGGCCTTCAGCAAAAATTAGACCATCATCTTGAATTTTTTGAAAGAGAGCTGTCCTATCTGAACAGAAAGCTCCATCAGACTTTCCATTACAAGCTCCAGTTTTCTTTAAGACCTGTACGGCGCCGACTCCTTTCTTTATATGAACAGGTTCTCGGCAGACATCTATACTCCAGTTATTCTTTAAGAATTTAAAGTGCTCATGATAAATATCTATGAGGCAACCTTTCTTCTTTATTCTTAAAACAACAGGAAGTAATCCAAGTGGTTGGCCTTTGTGTATAACTTCAACCTCAAACTGAGATTGGAGACACTTGTTATCTTCTAGGGCCAAGGTTTGGAAACCAAACAATATAAGAAATAGTATACTAAATTTGAACGAAGGCATTACTGTCAACCTCTAGGTAAATTACTGAAGCGTCATACTTTAAAAAGTCTTCTTCATTATTCTTCTTTAACTGAAAAAATATTTCATTTAATACTTCACGGGGGCCATTGGCAATTTGCTCCCTTACAATCTTATTAAGAAGACCCTGCTCTCCCTTGAGTTCAAAATTCAATAAGGTTCCAGGACTTGCATAGATAAGCTTCTCGCCTCTCGCAAGCTTGCCCTCATAGTGAGCTTCTTCAAAGAAGTTCTCATTCAATGCCCTTTCGTTTTCATTTGAAAGTTTTTCTCCATTGGAAAAATAGGCACCATGTCCAAAGTGGTAGCCTTCATAGTCGAAGGTCCTAAGATCCAAACGCAAAAGGTCTAATTGAAGGGTTTCTGGAGAATCACGATCGATAAGATCAAGCTCCCTACATTCATTAATTAAATTTTCTAAAAAGTCTTCAATCACTTCTCTCGTTACCTTTTTATGATTTTGAAAATCTTCAAAATGACTGAGGACTATAGAGCTTGCTACATAAGATTTAGCATGGGTAACAATGATGACGATTTGATGGTCATCTTTTTTGATATCAAAGAATTCACCACCGCTAGAATATCCTGCGGCGAATTTAGAGTAGAGATTAACGGCTTTTATTTTTTCATGCCTAAGAGGGACCACCTTTTCATGGATTCTCTTAACTCTTTGAAGGTCTAATAGACTTTGTTCTAGAATTTTTCCTAGATGAAGCTGAGCAGCTCCGACCTCAGCCCCAGTTCCGAGGATTTTACTCTCAAGAACAATTCTTTTAAACCAAGGGGCATGGAGAAGAGGTGGCTTACTAACGTCGATGAAGCCCAAAAGGCTCTTTGAAAAAATAGAGCGACACTGCTCAATCTCTTTTTCAGAGATATCACCCGAAAAGGTAATAATCACACCTCTAGGTCCACTAAAAGTTCCTTCACTTAGGATTTCTTTAAGGGAGAGGACCAGAATTCCTTCGTGCTCATCATTAAGTGAAGTGAGGGCCTCAAAAGAAACCGCGGGGAATTCAACCTGTAAAGTCTGTGAAATTCCATCCCAATAGCCCTTAGGTGATGAGTCCGGGCCATATGAAAAAATGAGTCCTTTTTTATTCATGGAGGTATTCTAAACCAAAGGAGCTAAAGACTACACCCCAAAGCATAGTATCTGCGGCGCAACATCTAAGGCACAACAACCTTCGTCGCAGGGGCTTCTTTTTTCTCGTTCTTATCCCCATCACAGAAGTCAGTAGGCTCATTTGTGTTTATGTAATGCATTTGAACAATACCGCAGTCTTTCTCTGTGGCGTAAACATTACTCACAACACACTCTGGTTCTTTTTTATTTACTGCACTCCATTGTGAGTTCTCGCGGCATGTAAAATAGGAGAACTTATCCACACAGGCCCAGTGGCGACCAACGCAATTGTATACAAGTCCACGGCCAACCCTTCGATAATTTGGTGGTTTCACATACTCCATTTTGGGGTCAACACCTTTTAGATCAACGGGAGATGTCGCTGGCTTTTGTTCATTTTCTTTTAAAGACTTTTCTAAAATCTCATCAACTTTGTCATCCATGGTTAGGCTATTCTCTTTTTCAACAACCTTTTTCTCACCCATTTCCCCCATGCGATTATTCAAGGGCTCCTCTGGGGTTTCTGGTGGAATTCCACTAGCATCACTAGAGGCCTCACTAGGAGTAGGCTCTGGAGTCGATTCGACCGTAGGCTCAGGTGTCGGTGCTACAGTTGGTTCAGGAGTCGGTGCTACTGTAGGCTCAGGTGTTGGAGCAATAGTGGGCCTAGGAGTCGGTACAGGTGTAGCTACTGGCTCCTTTGCAACAGGTGCTTTATCTTGAACAGCTGGCTTTTGCGCCTGTTTTTCAGCTCCAGCTGCCTTTTGAGGCTGCTCTTTTTTCTTACGAGGCTTTCTTTTTCTTTTGGGTCTCTTTTTTACTGAACCTGGAGGTGGCGGTGGTAACTCATTATCATTTACCCCCTCTCCCATAAAAGTGTCGTAAGCAAGAAAGAGAAGAACGGCAACCAAGACACCATTAATAAGAAGTTTCTTTTGCTTCTTCTTTTTAGCTTCCTCGTCGTCCTCGTCTTCTTCATCATCTTCGTCGTCTTCATCATCTACATCAACATCAGCTTGAGTTTGATCATCCTCATCAACAATAGTTTGCTCGCCTATTTCTGTACCAGTTTGCGTGGCCTCTTCCTCAAGGGCATCTGGATCAACTTCAACTTGACCAGTATCTTCTTCAAATTCGTCATCAAAATCCTCATCGTCTTCATCTTTAGACTTTTTCTTGAGAGGCAACTTCGACTTAAGCTCGTCGACGAATCCATTTAATTTTTCTCTCAGCTCATCAAGCTTACTCATAACCTAACTCATTGGTCTCAGGTAGCGCTTAACTTCCCTATTGGCGACTCTTATAAGAATCGCTAACTTTTATTGTTATTATAACTTATCGAAATTTTGTTATAAAAATTTAGTAAAGCCGTGAAAATTCAAAATATGCTATGATCTTTTTGTATATATCTGACTAAAAGGTAAGAGAATGGGCCCCATTAATGACGGTGTAATTAAATACGATAGAGGCCGCTACGAAAAGTCAGCACCTCTAAAGACCGATGAATTCAGGGATCTTGAAAAGTGGAGAGATACACTCCACAAACTCAAGCTGATTGGTGAGTACCTGCCTGAAAAAATCGGTTACGGCAATCTAAGTGCCAGAAAAAATTACCTTTCTATTCACCAAACTGAGAATCCTCAGTTTGTGATCTCAGGCACTCAAACGGGTGGCCTAGAAAGCCTCGATGGTGAAACATACACTCGTGTTTTAGATTTTGACCTTAAAGAAAACTGGGCTCAAGTAAATGGTCCTGTTGAAGCTTCGAGTGAGGCCCTCACCCATGCGGCCGTCTATCTTTCAAATCCTCAAATTCAATGTGTCTTTCACATTCACTCCAAGCCCATATGGAACGGTATGATTGAAGAGAATTACCCTGCGACTGCCGAAGAAATTCCCTACGGTACGACCGATATGGCCAATGAAGTTCAAAGGCTTATTCAAAATAAGAATTCAGGAATCCTTGTCATGAAAGGTCATGAAGACGGTGTCATTAGTTATGGTGAAAGTTTTGAGGATGCCGGACGTTTGATTTTAGAGGTATACGATAAATTCGGGGGGTAACTTAAGGCCCTCCTTAACTTCTCTCTTCCAAAAGTCCCTTATAAGAAATTGTAAAGCCCTTTCACTTTCTTCAGTAAAGAAGAAGAGAGAAAATCGCGCTTCTCTTGGGGACAAATGGATAACCCCGCTCTTTGTAACAGGATTAAAATGGAACTTTCCCAAGTTATCGATACTTTCTTTAAAGCTCTTTTTTCTTAGCTGAAAGGATGGAATTATCCCTAGAAAGGAACTGCGATTTCCAAATCTCTTGTGTAGGTCCCAAAAAACTTTCCCCAAAGTTTTACGATGATTCACTTCCCCTAAGAATTGAAAATTAAGTTCAGACCCCTCTAGATACTGATAGGCATCTACTTGGACTTCTGTGCAAGACAGCTCTTTCCTATAATACTCTTCGATCTTTTCAAAATTTTTACAAAGAGAAGGAGCCTCACTCATGGTCTCTTTAAAAAGACTCCCCTTATAAGTTCCCTCTGAGTTAACATGAGTTTGAAGACAGCAAATTTCCTCATTGTCTCCATACCTAAAAATACTAAAGTCTCGCACTCTTCTTACCCAAGGCTCAACAATCTTTGGGAACTGATCACCTTCAAGCTTTTTAAAACTAAAGCCTCGTCCCGAGAAGCAAATATCGTCCTTTATGACAAAGGGACCATCTATTTTTGCCAAAGAATCTGAAACATCGCCGAGACTATGACAAATAAAAGAAGAAAAGTTTTCAAGCCCTAAATCCTTACGGGCCTGAGCACAGAAGGCCTTAGAATTTGCCTTTTGCTGTCTCGAAAATTCAGACTGATCCCTTAGTTGTCCCCACCAAAGCTCATCATATAACCCCTCGGTCTTTGTTTTAGGCTTAGTACCTACGAGATTTTCCACGTAGTTCAAATAATCAAGGTCATACTCGATAGGGGTCCACAATGAAGCATTCTCTAAACCTTGCCAGAAAAAGAGATATTCTAATTCCTTATTGATCTTATGCCAGTGAGGAGGACGAAACTTTTGCTCTGAGAGCTGATCCTCAAAATCAATATTAACAAGGAATGACTTCAACTTTTCCACTGCTTGCGCTGAGTAATTTTAAAAGAGTTGTTATACCCCTCTAGGGAAGAGATGTAGGAGTCATCAAGGCCCGCTTTTCTCCGTCCATCTCTATCAAAGGATATGCCTTTCGCTCGTGCAGGGGTAAGGACACCTGGTAGGTTCTGACAGTAGTGCTGCCACAACTGATTAGGGTCATCTATAGATTTCAGAAGCTCAGTTCTACCTCTAGCAACATGGCGAACTTCGTCTTCGTAGACTTCATTTAAGATTTCAAATGCCTTGAAATCTTCGAGGTCTTTAAACACTTGCATATAATGTTTAGCAAAATCAAGATTTGCTTGTTCAAAGGTAAGGCTTATAACTGAAAAGAATTGTTGATCATTTTCAATTTTATCCATAAAACTCCAAAAAAAAGAATTTAAAGGATAATCACCAAATTCAACGCCATATTCATTCATTCTGTCATGGTAGAGCTTAAAGTGTTTTTGTTCCTCCGTGAGAGTACGAACAACGAGCTTCTGTTGTGACTCCTCCCAGCCTGGAAAGAGTAAAAGAGCTTGGGCCATCATTTCAATGGCCAGTAATTCATGGTTAGCAAAGAAGTGGAGGGCTTTGCCCCGCTGTTTGAGGTCTCTTAATGCCCCCTTGCCAGGGAATTTGATCTGTTCTTTTGAAAATTGAAGTTTATCATTTCTTACAGGTCTTTCGACACGTAAAGGTTCTTGCTTAATTCGGAATTCCCAATTAATGAGGTCTGATGAGATCAGCTTATCTTCAAGACCTCCCTTTAAGAGAATTGTAGAAGCAAACTCAAAAACATTCACCTAACTCTTACCTCTCTTCTTCTTACGCTTAGAAAAGTCTCGGCTTTTACCTTTAGCACGACTTTTACTTCCTCTCCTACCTGGCTTCTTACCAGATCGGTCTTGCTTCTTATCAGACGGACGACCTCGCCCTCTTCTACCAAAGCGCCTCTCTTTAAAACATTTTTCACATATATTAAATTTGGACTGTTCAGGTAACTTAACTCCACAACTTGAACAAGTTGGAACAATTTTATTGCTCAAGAGAGTATTAAGTTTATCGATGGCCAACCCCTTATTCTCCAAGAGAAGGGCCTCTTCATAGGAAAAATGCTTATTATTAAAGTGACGAGATAGCCACTGATACAGCTCAACACACTTAATAGAAGTCTCTAAATAATCAATATCACTAGAAGTTGGATCAATTTCCTCATTGGTGATCGGGTTACCTTGGACATAGTGATTGAGAATCCAGTTGTAGTATTGAACATGATCAATGAGGCCAAGGTTGACTGGAGCACAGGCAAAGCCAAAGATTTCGGTTTGGCCTAGGACCCCTTGAGGATCTGCATCCTCTACCATCTCTGCTAACTCAATCATTTCTTTAAGCTCTACACAGTAGAAAGGTTTTTGAAAGGTCATCGTATTAAAAAGACGAAGAAACTCAGAAAGACTCAATTGAGGTAGACCATTGTCATCAAGAGCACCATTGACCTGGCGAAAAATGTCGAGGTCAGGACCGACCATACATTTTTTCTTCTGTTCTAGATTCGTGCTGAGAGCGTTGTCGATAATGTCATGGCCGTCTTCGACTTTTGTGAGGCAGTTAACAAAGCCAACAGGAAAGCGTTGGTAGCGCCCTGCCCTACCAGCAATTTGCTTAATTTCACTATCTGTAATGGGATGCTCTTGAGAGTTAATAAACTTACTTAAGGTCGTGAAAATAATTCGTCTGATAGGAAGATTCATGCCCATGGATATGGCATCTGTTGCCACAATAATATCTGTCTCACCACTATCAAATTTTCTTGCCTGTTCCCTTCTTACCTCAGGAGAAAGTCTGCCGTAGACAATAGAAACTTTAAAACCAGCTCGTTCTAAGTCTCTTTTATAGCGTAGAGCATTTCGCCGAGAAAAGACGATAAGGGCATCTGACTTTTGGAGATCCCCGAGAATAACTGGCTTCTTTTCCACCTTAAGTTCAGTCATTCTATTATATTCTTTGATTTCTAGCTCATCTCCACATAGCTCTACAATTTTCTTAACCAACTCTAAAACAGAAGGGTCCCCACAAAGGTGAATTTCCTCTGCGAAAATATTAACCAGCGCCCTAGTCCATGCCCAACCTCTTTGACCATCTGTGATCATTTGAATTTCATCAATAACACAGC
>JAUIBX010000133.1 GCA_030427595.1 Bacteriovoracia bacterium
TCGGGCCTCAAGCCCCTCTATCTTTTAAAATTAAAGGCTTTAAAATGGTCTTGTGGCCATCACGAGATCTTTTACAACTGAATATTGAATTACCCGTCAAGAACAGCAGACGCCTGAGTTACACAACTCGAGTGTCATGGACTGTTTTAGTCTCCAATCCACAGTGAGGACAAAAGTCAGCTCCAGTGGTGGTTTCACAATGAAAAACCACCACTTTATGCCTCGTAATACTGTTCATATCGACGAGTTTTAGTTTCGGTAATAGTAAGAATTGGGTAAGCTTTGATTCAGGCATAAGGGCTCTCTCGTTAAAATGTTAGTAGGGGTACTAAAATTTTAACGGGGTCGCCCAGACTGATTGATTTCTTATGCCTTTTTTTGTGCCTTATGATGCAGTGAAAACACCCTCAAGTGTGAAGAGCCAAAATTTGAATCGCCGGAGGCCTCCTGCGGGGTGGGCTGCCAGTGGCAGGCCAAACAGTGCGCAGAGAGGTATGTGAATAGGGAGAGAAGCTAGGCCTTCGGCCACGGCTTCTCGAACGTTCTCTTGAATGACAAAAAGGGAAAGCTTTCGGAAAAGGTACGTCGCTCGACCAGCTAAAGTGCAGAGAGGTGTCTCTACAAGGCGAGACCAATAACCCCTTCGGGGTCTACTCCCTCAAAATTAGCGTTATTCGTGTTCGCATCTATAAAGTTTGTTAGAGAAACTTTTGCGTTTTTAAAATTCGATGAACTTAAGTTAGCACCCCTGAAACTAGTGAATACCAAACTAGTTGATTGGAAATTTATATTAATAAGTTGGGTATTAGAAAAATCCATACCTTCAAGTTGACTGCCATAAAAAGAAGAAGGGGAGTTTAGTGTACTCCACGTCGCTTTGTTGGCGCCCTTAGAGCCTGAAAGCCTACTACCAATGAACTCAAAACTTGCAAACATCGCACCAGAAAGCTCAGAGTTCTCTATCATAGTCGTTTTAAATGTAGTGTTCTTAAATTGGGCCCTAGAGAAATCAACCTCCTTTAAGACACTAAAGTCAAAGGTGACATATTGGAGGTTTGAGTTTTTCCAACTACTCTTTGTAAAATCCGCATTATAAAAGGTGGAATTCGTTAGCTTAAGGCCTTCGAGATCTCCTTCAATAAAATATACATTACTGAAGGTCAATTCTGATGCACTGCCGTTGGGACCAGTAATTCTTCCAAAATTAGTAACTTCTTTGAATGAAATTTCGTCAAATGTAGCCTTAAAAATATTTAGATCAGTGAAGTCAACTTGATTAAAGGTCTCACCCTTGAAGGTTGTTTCAGATATTTGAGAACCCCAAAAGCCATTAGAGTCAAATTTGTTATTTTCAAAATTAGCACTCTTAATAAATGTATTTGAAAAAATGGCCCCAAAGAAGTCGCAATCCCTAATCGTAACATTTTCAATCGGCATATCGTTAAAGCTAGCATAGCCTAGGTTTGTATTTAGGATTGTGGCATTTTTAATTGCCGAACTTCCTAAAAAGAACAAAGAGTTGAGGTTACTATTTTGAATTGTGATAGGAATCTCTCCTCCTAAAGTGGAGCTATTCATTGATGCTCCAATAAACTTAACATTTTCTAAAGCACCGCTAATTGTCGCATTATTTAAACGAGCATTCTCAAAGCTTGAGTTTTTAATTTTGGCATTTACGAAACCACCAAAAAGTTCGGTTTCCTTAAAATTTACACCATTAAGCTTCGTGAAGAGGGCATCTCCCGTACCTTTAAGAAGATTTTTTGCCTTTCCAAAGTCTACTCTTATGACATTCAGGTTATTAAAGTTTACGCCATATAGGTCTGCTTCTCTAAAACCATTTTCATTAAAAGTGGTTGTTTCACTGAATATAACATTCTTAAGATTTGCCCTATTGAAGTTGGTTTGCGTGAGATTACTTCCTTTTAGTGAAACTCCTTCTAGGGTAGCATTGTCAAATCTATTATTTGTAAGGGTGCTATTTTTTAATGAATCTGAACCCGTAAAATTAGACTTTCTTAAGTCAGAGTTTCTAATTGTTAACGATTCTGCCTGTAGATCTGTAAAGATTGAATTTTGAAGAATTGAATCTTCAATAGCCAAGCTTTTTACGACTAGGTCACTTCCTGGGAAACTATTCCACACAGCTGATTTAAGTTTTATACTATCAAAAGTTCTCCCTAGAATTTCACAATCCTGGCAGTTGGCTCTAGTGAGGTCTAGGTTTCTCTTCGCTCCATTATTTTCAGAAAATGTTGTATTAGCTATTTCTGTATCAATAATCTTTAAGTCATAAGGAATCTTTCCAAAGTTACTATCGTTAAGCATGGCCCTTCTTATTGTTATGTCGGCCGGGCTATTGTTTCCACTACCATTTTGGTAGAAATTTAAACCTTGTAGTGATAGGGGGTAATCGAAAAACATGCCGTTCATTACGAATTTTTCAAATTCACCGCCATAGAAACTCACATTCTTAAATTCACTTTTATTAGCATCGAAAAGAACATTCCTGAATATAACGTCATGGAATTCCACGTTTTGGAAATTTACTCTTTCATTAAACGTTACATTTTTTAGAGAAGTATTTGCTTTAAGAAGGAAATCTTTAAGGGTGACATAGCTTGCTTTTACGTCGGTGAAGTAAGTTTGATAAATACCACCATTTTCCATATGAAGCTTACATATATTTATTCCTTTAAATTCAAATCTAACAAGGGAGGTATTAGAAACTTTTAGTTTTAATTTACAAGGTCCATATTTCTCCAATTTACTATCAATAAAGTTCCAGCCAGTAAGAGTTCCCTCTATATCGATAATATTTTCTTTATAGCTACTATCCATGTCGGCGACATCTATTGTGATTTGACTTGTAAGTGAAGAGTTAAAGGTATTGCCTGATACTTTGTAGAGAGTGAGGCCATTTAGGATATTTCCTTTCTCAAAAACATTGTCTTCGAGTAACCCTTTAAAGCTGGAATCCTCAATTTCATTATCTTTAAAGGTGCTGTTTGAGATCCCCTGGTTAAAGGTCGTATACCGAATGGTATTACTTATAAATTCGACCCCAATCAATGGTCTGGGATTGTTCATCGTAAGGCCACTTAAATTTGATTGTTCAATTTTAGCGCCTTTTAAAGATGATTGAGTTATAGGGTAGAGGGAATCGGAAGAATTCTTAAAATCCATATTCTTTATATGAACACAGTCCATATTCTTACTGTCTCGATAGACTTCTGGGGCCTGCAGCTCGTTCCAGCCTTTTTCGCCTTGGGAATTATAACAACCCTTCTTTTCTGGGTCCCAGGTGAACTCTTCTTTAGCCTGTCTACTATCGAAAATACAATTGATTGCCTCTGTGCTTGAGCTTACTTGACAAAACTTCCCGCCACCTTCTTTGGCCATCCTGTTTGCTTGTTCTGTTTCCCATTCTGTATAATTTTCGACAAAGCTTACAATATAAACTACGGATCCTTTTCCCCTAACGAACCTTATTCCCTCTAAGATTTCCTCATAGTCTGTATAAACGATTCTATTGTTACTGCTATTTAAAACAATTAAGATTTTTGTATTTTTAAAAAGTGTTGGATTTTGGATATATTGATCTAAGTAACTGAGTGTTCTATTTCTGTAAGCACCATATTTTTCCCCAAATTGAAGTCCTATTAATGAGGTTCTGCCATTTCCAGTTCGGAACTTTCCAGCCCTGCGAGAAGATGAGATAGCATTCTCATAATTTGCTTCCCAGTCAGAAGTCAAATGTTGCCTTATCCGTTTAGAGGAAGAATTTTGGATCCCACTAAAAATACTAAAAACATTCTTATTTCTATCTTGCTCTTTCTTTTGGCGTATAAATTCTCCTATAAAATCCTCTGAAGTTCCTCTTGTTTGAGATCTCATTCCCGTTAAGTCTTGTTCCTGTTCATTAAAAATATGCCACCTGGTGATTTCACCTGCGTAGATTTGGCCCGAAAATAGGAAGAAAAAGATGACAAATAGAAGCTTATTCACTTTGGATATCCTGATAATGTTTTTAGCTACTTATCAGGTTTTAACAGTCTAAAACAAGTCCTTTAAATAAATCTTGTAATATTTGGATAAAATTAGCAATTGTTGAAGTAAACGTTTCTTGGTGTCTTATAACCCTTGGTATGTGTCAAATATGACGATTTTTGAGAATTGA
This sequence comes from Bacteriovoracia bacterium, assembly GCA_030427595.1. Lineage (GTDB taxonomy): Bacteria > Bdellovibrionota > Bacteriovoracia > Bacteriovoracales > Bacteriovoracaceae. The sequence continues at coordinate 4,181 of JAUIBX010000133.1, forward strand.
TGATCGGAAAGCTTACGTTTTGAAACCTGCTATAAACTTAATTAAAAGCAGACATTGTTTTTGTATTTTTCCCAGATTACCTAATCATTGCTTTCAGATTCTCGACTTGTCGTTAGTCATGTACCTTTTGTGTACGCTCCTTCCTCCGCGCTAGGTCTTTTGGCAAGCATTAGGCAATTATTAAAAATGGGATAGAGCTAGCTTCTTTTACTGTTAAAGCCCACACTTCTTACATATATCTTCAACTGAATCACTGCGAAAACTTGCACAAAGGTTTTCCAGGACGCCACAAAGTTGGGCCTCAAAGTTTTCTTCCACGTCTGTTTGAACATTAGTGGTCGTGTCTGCCGTAAGGGTGAGGCCTACACTTTTGAAGTGACCTTCAATGACCTGACAGTCCTTTTCGGTAAGGGATTCAGACTGCTCACAAGTTCTTATAAGTTGGGTTTTGTAGTCGGTGAAGTCTGATGAACTTCTTAGCTTCTTTGTGAGGACTTCAAAGACGAGGTATTTCATTTTTGGCCAGCCAAGATCTCTTACCATTTTGCCAACGGCTAGATTCAAGACACCATTACTATAGTGAACCCCACACTTATCATTTGAGCCACTTGGAATACAGTAGGGTCCAAACTTTGAATTGACTTGACTCATATGAGAGGGTTGGTCAGAAAAAGAGGCCGTAGGATTAAGAAAGTCTCTTAGACCTTGATCCTTTTCTAAAACCACCTTTTCTCCAATTTTAAAATCAAAGCCTGTCTTTAAGAGTTCACCCTCAAAGCCTACTCCTAGAATGTCGCAAACGTGTTCGTTAAGGGCACCTTGCTGATTGCCATCATCTAGATTCGCTGTATTTGACACAATGGCATGGCAAAACTCATGGCCAATAACGTCGAAGGCATTAAGGAAGTCGCCAAGGGTATCGCCACCGCGACCAAAGAGGAATTGATTGTAAGGACTTCCTGCCCACGCTGCATTTTGTCTTAGGGCCGCACTTCTTAACAGACGAGAACCCTTAAAACGGACAGTTGCGTCGAGGTCTGAGCCTCTGTTATCAAAACTATTCCAATTAAATTCACCTTTAAAGTATTCAACTATTTTTGAGAGATTGATTAGGGCGAGGTCATAGTCTTCTTGCTTAAAAAGACCTCTTTACACTTCACGGTTTTGCCAAACGTAGCTTTTGCCAGACCTTCTCTTTTTCTTTTTGAGATTAAAAGTTGATCCCGTCCAAATATTAACCATGATATTTTTTTGATGAGATTCAAAATCAACTATACGAGAACCCTCTCCGTGAAGATTGAGGTCGATATCAAGGGGAAGTCCGTAGAAGCTATGAATCCGCCATACAAACTCGAATTCTTCCTTATTATTTTTGACGAAAAATGGTTTCATACGAGAGCGGTTGTCCCTTACGACCTTGTCAAAGATATTCTCATTTTCGATAATTTCATAAACAAAAGACTTGTGGCCTGCATATGTGCTCTTTGTATTAAGCCCCATCACCGTTGCTAGGCCTTCTGTATCATTCATTTCTAAGATATCCAGAAGCCTTACTCTATCTCTTGCAGTACTTGTCACTTTCTTAGGAATGGTTATCTTTTCCTTCAATTCGTCTGCAACTTCTTTAAAGTCAATGGACTCTAAGCTGGAGCTAATTTCAATGAGCTTCCCCTTAGAAGAAATACCAAATTTGTTTTTTTGAAGTCCAGCAATGTAGGCATTGACTTCAGCACCATCAATGGGAATATAAAGCTTTGAGCCGTCCGCTTGTGTATAATAAAAAGCCTGCTCTAATCGGATCGAAGCCGTTTGATTACTGTGGGTGATGCGCCCTTGACTTTGCGACTCATCTCCATTGAAGTGAGGTCTAAAATAGACCTTGGGCGCACCTTCGCCAATAATGGACTCTCTATTCTTATTTATCAATGAGATGATTTTTCCAACAGTTTCCCCTGTGTCTTTGTCTGTTCCTAGCTTTAGACCAATAAGCTCCTGATCTAATCTCTTAACTTCGCCACCGGGTAAGACTATATCTATTCCAGCAAAAAGAATTTGAGATAGGGTAAGGAGGGCAAGGGTGAGAATGGGCTTCTTCATCAGTATTCCTAGTTAAGTCTTTTGAATATTTTCTTAACTCATACTTGTGCAAGAGCGAGTCCATAATGAGGAAGTAAAAATAGGGATTTATAAGGGAATACATTTCTAAAGTGTTAAAAATTTAAACAATGAACATAGAATTATGTGCCATACCCTGGTTCCCGATATGATCATGGAAAACTGAGTATGGCACTCTTCAAATTTAATCTCTACATTTTACGCTGGCAGTACCAGTCCAAATTGGTTCTAGGTCACCAAAGCGGTTGGCACGGTAACTCTTCTTCGGGGCTGAGGCCGCATAAACCTTTGGGCGGATACACTCTTTCCCATTGATACGTGCTCTGTATTTTCCTTGAATAGATTGAACTCTATTCATAAGTTCAGCTTCAACTTCAGCAGCAGAGTTACCACGAACCCAAATAACAGTCGTAGAAGCAAGAGTGGCAGTAGAGGCCAAGATAGCGATTGAGGCAATAAGTTTTTTCATTTTAATCTCCTTTTAAAAAGTTTGAAATTTACTCCAACAAGTTTTGTCTTGTTCGCATTCAAACTATCCGGCCTTGGAAATTTGGTCAAAATCAAGGAACTCTTTTTTCAAGAAAGTGTACCTGCTTGAGTACAGGCAATAGTGTCACGGTGACCTTTAGAAGGTAATTAAAGTAAGATTAAGTTTCACGGCCGCATGAGACAGGTGTGAAACTTAGAATGAATTCATAGTTTTAAATCGAAAAAGACTTTTGTGAAAAAAAATTTCGTACACGATTTTCCTTAAAGAATGACCTTTTCATCCTGTTGGCGCGATTGGTCTCTTCTACATAGGTTCTTACCCGAGAGATTGAACCAACAGGAAGGTTCTCAACTGTTGAATGGACTCGAGTGTTGATATAGCGGTCCTTGCAGTCCTTAGGGGTAGATCCTTTTTCTATTTCTAGACGAGCGACACGGTAGAAAGGAAGAACTGATTCTGGCCATTCCCGACCACCTTCTTTAATCCAATTACTTTTGTTCCATCTCTTGTACTTTCTACCTTTAAAATTTTTATGAGTGAGAAGTTTTTTATTGTTGAAAAATTGAACCTGGATATCAAAACAGATAGTTCCCTCAGCTGCACGTTTAATAATATCTTTTTGAAGGTAGTTCTGGTCCTCCAAGTTTGTTTTTAAAGATCTGACAACTGAGCAGGGGCTTGCTTTATATTTTACGAACTCCCCTCCCGCTGTACTGTCATATAACCCATGGGTGTAAGGAAGATTGGACCAATAATTGATATCAGCCAAACTAGAGATTTCTTCGTGGTCAGAGTTTCCACCAGCAATGGCCTTGAGGCCTTAAACAATTTCTGAAAGGTAAAGTGGGTTGGGTTTATAAGTAAAATCCTTATAAACGAGAATATTGGCCTCTTTAACGGCTTCATAAAAACCCCTGATACCTCCATTGGAGAACCCTGAAGTCGAGTTCATCATAAAGTCCTGGCGGCCTTTTCCAGCAAAGTCATTTATAGAGTCACTCATAACAGAGAAGGAAAGTCCTCTCACATCCCCGGTTCTATCTTTATTCTTTCTTCCTAGGCCATCAGCATTGGCGAGCCTGACCTTCGCCTCTAATGTCCCATCCTCTGTAAACATGCCCCTTTTAATTTTATCGATAAGTACGGTGGAGTAAGAGAAATTCTCTTCGAGCTCTTGAGCAGAGTAGATTTTAAAACTTCCATCAAAGCATTGGCCTTTTGCGTGGGTCCCGCGATTAAGAGTGCCATCTTCATTACGGTTTCTTTATGGCGAAAGATTCAAATATGTTGACTAAGTTATTCTGGATTTCCTTTTCATCTTTTGCAGGGTTTTCAAGATCTTTAATAAGAGGGATACTATCTACAATTTCCAAATTTCTTTGATGGTCCACTCCATAGGTAGAGAGGGGCAGAAGAAGATTTAAACACACCAAAAGGTTTAAAGACTGTTTCATAAGAATTACTCTTTGCTAGGTTTGATCGCTCTTAATTTAGCATTCTTGCCCTTCCTAGAAGCGATAACCAAAAGACTTACAATGACCCATCAAACTTTGATCAATTTTCAAATCAGAATGTAATTTCAGTAGCTTATATTCTATTTCTCCATCCCTTCTTTGTAATTTTGCTTAATTCGACCCCTAAAAAGTCCGTAAATAAATTATATGAAAATGTTAACCTTACTCTTCTTAAGCCTTTCTCTAGGTGGCCTAAAGGCCCTTACTGAAGACCACCTTAACGCCCTCGAGGGTGAGACCAATAAACTTATTAGGGATAGGAAGGTTGAGGCCACTGAGAAATATAAGGCCTTGAGCATGCTAGCTTTTGAATTACAAGGTTATGGTTTCAGAGACAAGGCGATTCAAGCCTATGAGAAGGCCCTAGACCTAAGAACTAGCACTAGCGATCCTCTCGAGGTAGCGACAAATCTTCTTGCTCTTAATTTCCAAAAAAATCTCAATAAGGCAGAGGAGCTTTTCTTTAATAAGGTTAAAGCTCTCATGAAAACCTCAACGAAAGAAGCAAAAGGTGAGGTGCTCAAATTTTGGACCTGGGTTTTTTCCAAAAAGGTCGATACAAAAAACTACCATGGCCTTTATGGTCAGTTTTTTAAAGATCAAGACACAAAGAAATTAATGAGGAAAAGAAAGTTTAAGGAAGCGCTTTCATTGCTAACACCTGAAGGCCTCGAGGAAAGGAGCATCAATGTAAAACTTGAGTATGATGTCCTTAGTTTTCTTAATGGTAAGAGAAATGGCTTCTTTTGTGAGAGTACTCTTAAGAAATATCCTGACTCCTATGATGTATTGGTAGATACTTGTCGTTATCTAAAGTCACAACCCTTAAAAAATGAAAACTTTAAAAGTCTAATACGTATTGTTCAGCAAGACCTTCCTCATTTAAACTATCTCTATGAGGCCTTGAACTATGCAAAGGAGGGAAAATGAAATCCTCCTTAAATAAACTCTTTTCGCTCTTTCTAATAGTCTTAAGTTTCCTCTTCCTAAGTTCTCAAAGTCAAAATTGGGTAGGAGCAGGAAATGCGATTCAGAATTTAAGAACTACCGTCCAGAGAGGAATAACAGGTGCCATTAGTTCAAGCCGTTATCAAAGTATTGTCGATCGTGATAATCGGGCAAGGCGAAATCGTCAATTACAGCACCAAAGAGGCAGTTCCTATATGTGCATGAGGCCAGGCTCTGTAGGAGCTTTACCAGATAGCTCTCTCATTAGAAATTTAATGAGAAGAACTCGTGATACTGTATGTAAGTGTGAGGCATGGGGTGATTGCCCAAATAATATTTGCTCTTGCGACCACCTTTGTCCCAATAATTTTGATATTTTTAAGAGGCCTCCGCGCTCAGGTCATATTGCGAGTTTGACATCCCAAGAAAATTCATTGGCCTTTAGGAATGACCGGAGGGCCTTCGAAGATACCAACCGTATGACTAATGGTTACTGTTGGGGTCATGC
>JAUIBX010000134.1 GCA_030427595.1 Bacteriovoracia bacterium
AGCAGGAAGCGCTGCATTCGCACCAGTTGAAGAATTAGATGAAGAAAAAATACAATCAAGTTTGAACAGTAAGTTCGCTGGGCAGCTAAGAGTAGCAAAATACGGAATGAAAAATTTGAAAGAAAAGGTCCCTGCGACTTCCTCAAGTGGGGACTCCCCTCTTCTTCTACTAAAAAGCTGTCACAGCTCCTCATTAAAAAGTCTTTTAAGTGCCAAAAAGACCAGGAAAAAGTAGAGCATGTGGTGGCCTTCGTAGAAGGCCAAGAGCACTACAGTATGGAGCTTGTGTTACTACAAAAAAGTATCGGTAGCATGAACCTATGCCCTTCAGCATTATTACTTTTAAAAGAAGCCTCTACCCTAAAGAAAAGTCTTTCCGATATTTTAAAAATCACTGGAGGTAGCTGCCACCAGCAAAGCTATCAAAAAAGGTATTTAAAAGTCTGGAGTGACCTTAGTTCAGATATAAAGGCCAAATTCTCTCATGAACTTGAGGCGAGATATTTAAATACTATTATCGCTTATGAAAATAAAGAAGATGCGAAAGAACTAAGTAAACATCTCCAGCTTCTCGCCACTGACTTCAGATCGTTGGGGGAATCCAAGCAGAGAAACCTCCTTGTTATTGCTTTTAAAAGCGGGAGTCTCAGGTTAGCAGACCAATGGTTAAAAAAAGCACCAAAAGAGCTCTATCACAAGCGTATCTATCCATTGGCCTTAATCCATGCTGAGAGCCTTAACTCCATTCAAAGAGACCCCATTCTCAAGTTTCTTACTCAAAGGCATGATGAAACCAAGATTGAATTTAAGAATAGTGATTTAAAACGTGTTAGGCCCTTTATTTCCAAAGAAACCTATAACAATCTGGTCCTCTTTAGGGACCTTGCGGTTTTAAAATGGCGTGCCCCTCGTATCAAGTCTCTAAAGGTCCAAGATCATTTCTTTTTTAAGACCCGACGTTTGGTAAGAAAGGTGACTAATGCACGCTGGATCAACCCGACTCTCAAAAGTCGTTTTCTTAATATCTTTAGAGAAACTCTCAAGGTGAGTAGTAAAACCTTAGAGAGGTATCAAACTGAAATTTCTAAGCCACTTAAAGTGGCGATGAATAAATGGCAGGAGTCACTATGAGGATTCTTTTAACCTTCCTTTGCTCTATTTTATTTTACTCCACCTTTGGTCAGTCGGTTATTGATCTTGGTAATCTGGAAATTGAAGGAGAAGTACGCAGACCTATGATCAACCTCTTTCAAAACCCAAAGGAAATGCAAGATAGCTATAAGAGCTTTGCCCATAAAAAGGTTTTGGGAGGATTAAAAGACCTTGAACGCCTTCACAAAGCTGAAAGAAGTAGCCAAAAAGACCTAATAGAAGCCTTTGAAAAGGAGCTATTAAGGTTAAAGTGAGAAATACTATGTATAGATACAATAAGACCCTTACCTTTTCGATCACCCTCACTGAAAAACATGCCTTTATTGTGCTGGTTTTGGTGTTTCATTCGGTCCTCTTAGCGTCTCAGTTTAATTATCATCTGACTCCCGGAAACTTCATGATGAGGACTCAAAAAGAGTTGGCCGAAAATGAAGAGGAACAAAAGATCGCGATAAGACTTTCTAGTCGCTTAACCAGAAATACAAGAGTTTCTCGTTTCTATCGTTATGTTAAAGGCGTTAAGGCCATTAAGACATCTGATGACCTCATCGAAAACCTAGGTCTAGGCGAAGATTCTGGTTTAGAGGGTGGTGACGATGCTCTTAATAAGCTCTCTCAGTCAGAAATTAATGAATACTTTGAAGAACAACAAAAACTCTATAAAGAAGATGTCAAAGGCGTAAGAAAGATTTTAGAGAAAAACCGAGCTGATTATCAAAGCTGTTATGAGAAGTCCCTCCTTAAAGACCAACTTCTTAATGGTGTAGGTAAGCTCACCATTTTCATCAAGCAAGGAAAAGTGGCAAATGTCGAAAGTTTTTTTAAAGGCGATGGTCATCAGAGTGCTGTCAAAGACCTTAAGGACTGCTTAAACTTAAAGAGTAAGCGCCTTAAGGTCTCAAAGATCAAAGGCCATCATAAGGTTAAGTTTAACTTAGTTTTTAAGAGTTAAACTATACCGATAACCCTTCCATATCGATGACATAGCGATGAGCTGGGTTTTCTTTAAGCAGTTTTTCCCAGGCTTCATTGATTTGCTCTGGCTTAATGATTTCACACTCGGGATGAATGCCATTTTCAGCGCAGAAATCTAAGACTTCTTGGGTTTCCTTAAGGCCACCAATAAGGGAGCCAGCAATTCTTCTCCTACCAAAAATAAGGGGCTGAGTAAGAGGTTCTTCCATCTCTCCGATTTGTCCCACCAACACAAGGCTACCATCAACATCAAGAAGAGGAGTGTAGATATTAAGGTTGTGCTTAACAGGGATAGTATTGAGAATGAAATCAAAACTACTGGCAGCAGCTTCCATCGCCTCTTCATCTGTTGAAACGAGAAGAGCTTTTGCCCCTAAGCTCTTGGCATAATCTTCTTTTCCAGGGTGACGGCTAATGACTGTTACTTCCGCTCCCATGGCCACGGCCAATTTTACTCCCATATGACCAAGGCCACCAAGACCAACAACAGCGACGCGAGTCCCCTTGCCGACATTCCACTTTCTTAGTGGTGAATAAGTGGTGATGCCTGCACATAGGATAGGTGCTGCTTTTGAAATATCGAGTTTCTCTGAAACTTTAACCACAAATTCCTCGCGCACCACAATGTGCTTTGAATAACCACCTTGTGTGACCTCTTCAGTAATCTTATCTTGTCCACCATAAGTGGGAACCAAACCATTGCGGCAAAACTGCTCTTCATGATTGTGGCATTGATCACACTCTTGGCAGCTATCAACAAGGCAGCCAACACCTACACTATCTCCTACTTTGTAATTTTTAACCTTGGGACCAATCTCAAGAACCTTTCCAATAATTTCATGACCAGGAATCAAAGGATAAGGCTGCTCGCCCCAATCACCTTTTACGGTGTGAAGATCGGAGTGACAGATACCACTAAAGAGAATCTCTATGAGAACATCATTGTCTCTGAGAGCTCTTCTTTCAAAGTGATAGGGAACTAAATCAGACTCGGCATTGTGAGCAGCGTAACCAACAGTTTTCATCATATTCTCCTTTAAGTAATGGGCACTCCCACTATAAAGCAAAATCATTCTTTTTCTATTAACGTCTGGTTAATAAATCATTAACAAAACACTAAGCTTCCTTATATGGTGTAAAATACCAAATAATGAAGCACCAAATCTTGACCAAATTTATTAAGATTTTCTTTTTAATCCTAGTCACTAGTACCCCAGTCCATGCGGGAAAGTTCATCACAGGGCTTGGTTATCTCTATCCTGAGAAATACCGCCGTGATAATGAGATCAACCCTCTGCCCTTTGGCCTAAGCATTGTTCCCATGATTGCTTATCGTGGGGGGAGATTTTCACTCCTTGGCCCCCGTATGAGTTACCGCCTTATCAAAGGCATTATTGGCCTCAACCTCAATGTTAATATTGCTGGTGATCGTTATAAGGCAAATATCCTCGATCAAAGAGACACGGCCATTCACACCGGCCTCTCGGTCCTTCTTCCCTTTGTCAGTCTTCGTTACGAACAAGATGTCTCAAGCACACATAATGGTAATATTTTTCGTGCCATGCTGCGTCTGCCAATTCCAGTGGGTCAAAAAGTTTTCTTAAGGACTTCTTTTGGTTTGGAATATGTAAGTGAGAAATTTAGTGATTACTATTATCGCGTGGACTATCACGAAGTCGGTCTCTTTAATTACTACAATCCCAATAAAGAAAGGAATATTCTCTTTAACCTCAATGCGACCTACACTCTCGATAAATCCAGTAGCCTCAATTTAAACTGGAGTCACAAACGTTTCGGTAAAGAAATTGCTAACTCTCCCACCATCCGTCTAAAAAACTTCAATACCATCGGCTTCTTTTGGAATTACGCTATTTAGAAGCTCTTATCCATTTACTTTATGGGCATTCACAAACCATATTAGTTCAGATTAATATTCAACAAAAAGATCCAGTAAAGCCATGCCAGAACTACCCGACCTATCTAACGTACTCTCAGGTAATTCTTTAAATTCATCAAGTTATAAGGTTTAAAGGCGTTTTTCGCTGATTTGGTACTTCATTTTAGTTCCCTCTATTTCACGATAGTTCACTACTTCGGCGGGGTAACGGGAAAAATACACGTGCCTAATTTACCCCATTCTTTTTAGATTTTTGATTTGCCTCCAAAACTCTAGTGGCAACCAAGGATACCTCTTTACGCTTATCATGCTTTAGCTGCTGCATATGGTCTCTTGCTTCCTCATCCGTCCATACAACTCTTGAAAAGAAACTATCCGCTCTCTTTTGGTAATAATCACATAGCTTGAGTTCTAAGCTCCTTTCTCCTTTAAGTGGTTTAATCATATATTTTAGATGCTCTTATAAGGAGGCGACCTTATTTAAGCCTTGTGGCTCGAAGAAGTGAAGTTCCCTTACCTCGTAAAAGTCAAGAACCTCAAAGGACTCTTTTCCATTGGCCTATTCACAAACGACCACATCACCACCATTGCCTGTATGATCACCAACTATGAATATTGCTCCCTTAACTGGCAAAGACATTAAGAAAACGCCAAAAACCACTTTTAGAATACTTTTCATGAATTATTCTCCTCGGTACTTCTGGACACAGGATAACCCTAACACTAGCTTATAGAGCTCCTCTCCTGAAGCACTTTCAATTTCTTGATCAAATTTATAACGAAACTCCTCTAACATCTTCTTTGCCTTTGGTAGGTCTTTCTTATTCACTGTTAATGACACTGTTGAAAAGTCTCTGCCTTCGACTTTATCTTGACGTAAGCTTTCAATCGCCTTCTCAAGACTTTCAATAGTGAATTGGCGTAAGCCTTTGTCTTTGATTTGAGAGGGAGTATTGAGATTTATAGAGGTGGACCTCTTCAGGTTTCCCTTGAGGTCTTCTTTTAAGAGCCCGGTTGCCACAAGAGTGTTTAAAACAGACTCAATTTTTTTTGTGCTTATACCTAAACGTTTTGCCATCCACTCGGTACTGCTATGAAAGTCTTTCAGCTTAAAAAGACCCAACACCGCCAAGTACTCCCAATGAGCGAGTGCTTGAAAGGCCTGAAGCTCAAGAGTACTGTAGGAGGACTTTTCGGCCATAGACCTTAGGAGCTGCTCTTTTTTATCCGGATCTAAACTAAGGGCCATGACAACCCTTTCGCCCATCTTTTGAGTAAGCCTTCTCTTGCCGTTCATAATTTCGCTAAGTGCACTATGAGGAATATCGAGTTTTTTAGAAAATGCCCGCAAAGAATAGGAAGGATTCTTAGACTTAAGGGCAGACCATTGATGAATCAATTCGTGAACAACACTTTCTTGCATAGCTTAGTTTTATGAAAGCTAGAACCCTAAGACAATTTTTTAGACCACTTTGGTCTAAAAAGTGGTCTTCTTCACATTAGAACAGGCACTTAACGCACCACCTACCTCTTACGAAAACAAAACTCTACGTTTGAATAATCCATCACGGCGGAGTAGCGGGATACTCTCACCTTGTATAAAACGGCATAAAACTTGCTTAATGTTAGGGGAAAACAGTAATCAATAAATAGATGTAATATTAGGAACTTATAATGCTGGAAGTGTTTAAATTTAAGACAAATATTGCCAGCTTGCTCACATTCACTGGTCTTCTTGTCATGCCAACGTTCTTGCATGCATCAGAATTAAGCTCAGATTATTACGATAAGTATTTTAAAAATGAATACCTCGTCAGTAAATCAGTTTCGGGAGGAGAGCTAAACCTCCAGTGGGAGACTATGGAACTAGTTTGGAATGAGCAAGTCAGATATTGGAACCCCCTCATCCAAAGCTCGAGAAATATAGCCATACCACTTTCTAATGAAGATATTAATATAAACCCAAATGATCTCCTTGTCGGTGATTCACTTCTTGCAAGAAATATAATTAAAACGAATAAAGGCAAGACCCTCTTCACTGCTCAAGATTACTCCGATTCAATTGAAGTAAATCTTAAGGCAATTCCCTCTCACCATGGGAAAATACCTTCCTTTTTTTATAAAAAGAGAAACAGCGAAATTAATCAGGTCGTTGTTTATCTTCATGGTGGAAGCTTTCAAGATTGCTTGAGTGATACAATTTTTCCAAAACCCGAGCTGCATGCCTTACTAGATAACAATACCGCTATTTATGCAATCAATACGACAGGTGACTTTGATTGTGAAGATAAATACGATTCTTACCCTAATACAATAAACCGAAGGGTAAGTGATTGGGCCACAACAGAGATCAACGATATTTTTACGGCCTATGATATTGCAAAGGAGAACTATCCCAATCTACCCATCTTTCTCATGGGCTTTTCCCACGGGAGTTACCTGACTAACCTTATTGCTTCAAAGTACGCAGCCAAGAGTAAATATGACGGTTATATAAGTATGATGGGGGCATGGGATAACTCCCAAGAGGATAACTACTCCCACAATGCAAACCCTGAGCGTTTCGTCGTTTCTGATAGACATTTCCATCAAGAAAACTGCAGTGACTGTTTACAGGGTTTCGTTTCAGCCTTTACTTACAATCAAACCGTCTCTCAAGAGAATGGGAAGACGACCATGACTATAGATGAAAAGCTAAGTCACAAGGAAGCTGTAGAAAGACTAAAAGAGATTAGAAGAACTGAGGATATTGATTTTTTATACTATAGACCGCTAGATTCATTTTATGAAAAGACCAATCCAGCATTACATATCGGGAACATCAACAAACCATTTCTCTCTGTACACGGAGTACAAGATAAAACTGTTTTAATATTTAATAGTCATGCTTTAGAAAAAAATCTCACACCAGAGCAAAAGAGCCTGGTTGAAGTTTTGCGATACCAAGAAGAAGGGCATGGTCTTTTCACTAGAAAAAACTTTAATGATTTTGTTGAAAAGCTTTTGAGCTTTGTTTCACGCCTTGAGTCCATTAATTAGCGACATCATTACGACCGCTTAAGTATTCCTAAGCTGGGTAGGGATTAGTTAATTTCTTTTTTATTAATAATATTATATGGTTATATCAGAATGCCCGAACTACCCGATGAATAAAGCCGTTCGGCGATCACAGAATAATTTTCATAACTTACGAATTTAAACTTTCCTTCGCAAGCTTCATCTATTTCACATAATTTCATTTGATTTAACGAGAGTTCACGTATCAATCGGACGAAGCTTTTCTTAGGAGGCTTGTTTAGGCTTAACATCTATACTTGTAGAAAAGCCTAATGCATCCAAGAACCCGACGATCCTATCAATTGTAAATCTACTCACATTTAAAGTTCTAAGCCTGGACAAGTCTGACTTGTGAAGCCTCGTTAAGGATAAGATTTCCTCTGTTTCCATTTTAGAAGTAGCTTTAAGGAAAGCGGCCACAAGCTTCAATTTTAAAAGCTCTTTCTCGTCTTTTATCTCTTCTGACTCTTTTAATTTTTCAATATCCACTTCATAAGCGCTCATAATTTACCTCACACTCTATGGAGTGTAATTACTCCAATTGTAGTTGGACGATCACTGCAAATACAAAAAACCAGCTTATAATTCTTATTTTCATACTCGCCACTTCTAACAAAGTAAGAGCAAATTTCATCACCAAACTCTTTCTCACCTGATGGGACAAGATTTAGGCTATTAATGAGGCAGCATGAAATTTTTGTTACCTCTTCCTTTGAGAAGCTAGAGCGACCGTCTTTATTCACATGCAAGAGATCAATTTCTAAATACTCAAAGTTCTGGAAATTAAACTCAATTGCAACTTCATTTATTTCTAGGCTTTCAGGTCTCTTTATCAACTCTAGACTCCACTGCAGTTAGTATAACACACAGTTGGCATATTTACCAACCATAGTAAATTTTTCTCATAGGGGCAATTTAGCAAGCAATTTCAGTCTATTACAAGGAGTCCTTTTTCCCTGAGTGTCTTTCACTGCCTAGAAATATAAGTTCAATATCGGGACTTCATCCGTTTTAACGTAGTTCCATGAATCAGCTGGAAAGGCTATTTAAAGAGGTGGAAAGAGGATTTTATAGTGTATAGACAAAAGTACACCTCATTGGTATACCAAAATGCAGCCTGTTAAAGTTTTAGAGGTAAATCACCATGAGTACAAAAAATAGAATTTCAGCTAAAAAGGCCATTAGAAAACTCACTGGTCATATAAGCTTCGGTGAAATGCTTCTCTCATTTAGACAGGCTCAAGAACTTACCCAAGTTGAGATGGCCGAGAAACTCGATATCTCTAAACAAGACCTCTGCAATATTGAAAAAGGGCGCAAGCTAGTCAGTGTGGAAAGGGCCGTCTCTTTTGCCAAGGACCTTAAAATGCCAGCTAAGAGCTTTGCTAAATACGTCCTTCAAGATCAGCTTCAAAAGGCTGGTCTCAAGGGAGAAGTAGAAATTATTGATGTAGCCTAGCTTCAATTAAAGATTATCGATTGTTATGGCTTCAGACCATAATCAACTTTCTCAAATATAATTTTTCCACCATCCGGGAAGTACGACTCTATTTGTACCACTTTGCGTACATGGTACTAATAAAAAAGCCCTCTCGAAGAGGGCCTGTAGCTATTAAATTAAAAAAATCTTAATATTTTACAAACACTTCAGAGTGCCATGGCTTCATAAAGGTATTGTCATCTAGGTCAGTTATGTCCCAACTATATTGTCCTCTTCTGCCATTATTTAGCTCAATAAAACGCTCACATTTTTCATCATTCTCATCAGAGTCTATCAATTCAATCGAATTTAAAACAAAGGTCATTTCATAATCTGGCATAGGTCTTTCTTGATCATTGTAACGATCACGTGTTTCCCTAGAAGCTCGTTTAAGAGAACTCAACACTCCAGTCTCTTTATACCTGCAAACTGTTGGGTAGGGAATTACAGTTCCCTCTCTTCCGACTTGTCTAGTTACGACTTGAGTAAAAGACATATCTTTTTTGATTTCATAAAGATCCAGCTCTTTTCTTCTTTCTGCTGCTTTCCATTTTCCGATAAAGTGTGAAGGGAAGGACTTTCCATCATTTAAGTTTGGGTTATCATCAACATCAAGCCAAACAATACGTCTAAACTTATGATCTGGAGTAATATCACTTGAAACTTCTATGGCTATACCTGTTCTTGATCTACCAATGCTTCCTAAGACAACTAAAGAATCTGGCTTCCATGTGATCTCCATTTTTTTCACATCAAAAGTAGCACCATATGGTAACCCTAAAATCTTTACTACAGGGCTTCCTTTTGGAACTGTCACTTGAAAGGTATGTGTTGTTTCTCTACCCTCAACGAAATTTAAAACATCACTAATTTCAATTGAGTATGGTTGTGGTACAGGGGCGGGGATACTGGAGTTGCCCCTCAAAAACGGACAGGCTAGCTAGCTCGGTTTAACTTTAAATACTCTCTCGGCGAGAGCATGCCAAGCGCTTTATGAGGCGCATTTTCATTGTAATCTTTAAACCAACTTGGAAGCTGAGCTAAAACTCGCTCAGCACTCGAGAGATCATTGACGTAAACGTAATCCCTCTTAAAAGTTTTAACAAAGGCCTCGGCCATTCCATTACTCTCAGGGCTATAGGGAGCTG
>JAUIBX010000349.1 GCA_030427595.1 Bacteriovoracia bacterium
CATGAAAAGAGTCGAGAAAAAGAAAACAAAGCTCTTAGAAAAGAGAAAGTCCCTTGAGTCTCTCAACACAGAAACCCCTGTCGACGAAAATCACGAAGAAGCCCTTAACCGTGGTCTAGATAATATTGAAACACGCTTTATGTTCTTTAGGCGCTTCCTTGCACCAGCAATGATTGGTCTTTGGATTTTAGTCGTGGCCATGCCCTACCTTGATACGGCCTCTAAAACCTACACCTCAATTATTCTAACTGTCATTACTGTCTTTTTTTCCCTAGCGGCCAAGCCCTTTGTGGAAAACCTCTTTGCTGGCATGGTCATTAGTTTCAGTAATTCGGCTCGTATTGGTGATACAGTGGAAGTTGATGGCCACTACGGTACAATCGAGGAAATCAATTTTACTTTCACTACCATTAAAGTTTGGGACTGGCGCCGCTTTTTGGTTCCCAATGCCAAGCTCATCACCAAAGAGTTTCTTAACTATTCCCTTCACGATAAGCATCTCTGGGCCTGTGTTGAATTCTTTGTTGAACCAGATGCTGATATGAAAGAGCTTGAAGAACTTTTAGTGAGGAAAACTAAATCCTCTAAATTCTTCAATCAGAATCAATACGAAGAGCCCAAGGTTTGGAATATGGGCATTGAAAAAGAAAGTATTAAAATTTGGCTAGCCGCTTGGGCAAAAAACCCATCAGACGCTTGGGAGCTGCGCTCGGATATGAGAAATGCCATCTTAGAATCTCTTAGAGAATTGGGTTTAAGAACCAATCTCTCTCAAGTAGAAATCAGAAGTCATCAAGCTGAAGAGCAATTTAGAAAAACCGTGGCCGGCCACTAAGTATAAGGAAAACCTTTTAGACACTAAATCCCTGCAAGAAATTGGAAGAGAAAATATAACCCACCAAAGAAGAAGATAAAGCCAAAGATCAACTCCCAGTGGGAATCATGACCTTTCCATGAGCTGGAACTCTTACCCTTTAAAATACCCATCAGCCTCTTGGCAAAATTTTGAGCTTTCTTGCTCTCCTCAGAGGACCCATGGTGTGGATCTAAATTCATTTTCTTAACCATTCCAATGCTTTCAGTATCTTATAAGGATACCATAGAGGTGACATCACACCAATTAAGTCCCCGAAAGAACTGAAAGAGAGCGATGATAGGCCTACTTTTCTTGCCCAAATAAACAGGATCTAAGGAAAGTTCATTTAGGGCCTTCCCCGTTGGTCCATGGCGAGGAGTCCCGCGATCTAGTAGCCAAGGAGCTCCTAAGAAGAGAAAGTGCTGAGCTTCCTTGGTGAGTAGCAAGGTGGGAGTTTCTCCAATTTTAGGCCATTGAACATGATGGTCATAGAAATCATGATCCCTTCTTCCGTAGCGAAAAGTGTAATCCTCATGAATATACTTATTTAAGATATCTTCTTCCCAAGGAGTAATCAGTGGACAACCAAATCTTTGGTAGAGGTCTCGTTGAATCTGGTTGGGCCTATCGGGATAGAGGTGAAGGAGAAAAGACAGGCCGCCTTTACTTTCAATAAAGTCGAAGTCACGAGGTTTATGAAGTGAGTTTTCTATGGGCGGAAAAACGATGAAGGGGGCGTAAGGCCTCTCCACATAATAGGCGCCACTTTGAAGGCCAGGATATAGGCTTTGTTGAAAGAGGTGTATGGACCAAGACTTTAAGCTCACGCCTCATTGTACCTTAGAAAGTCTTGTTTCGTTTTCTTAGCGGGCCGTTGTCTGAATGCTCTCAGAAATATCTTCAAGAACAGCGGGTGCACGACCGACATCTTTACCTGCAATTCTTTCTTGATCGAAGATCTTGCTTTTGGCGACAAAGTCGCTCTCAGTTGGGATGGCCACTTCTAGCGGATTTTCTCCATTCATGATCGTTTGATACTCAGGGCTCAAGATATCTTCATGGGGTGGTCTGTCACTTTCTCC
>JAUIBX010000350.1 GCA_030427595.1 Bacteriovoracia bacterium
GTCCATTCTTTTTTATCTCATTGCAACGCCATATTTCACCCCATAACTTCTTGCATAGAGTTTCAAAATCTGGCCAGTTACTAGGTCTTCTTAAGTTTTTAGATGTTTTCATTTTTTCAAGTTTAAGGGGGCACTTAATATGAGCCTAAGGAGACTTCACTAAAAACCAAAGACCCACTATATTTTAACCCCTTATGAGCGTTTTTAGAGGAATTTTAGTTAGTTTTTGGCCATCCACTCCCGTGAAAAATGTCACGATTTCGCCAACTATCTGAAACACCCCGGATTTTAAAGTCATTCTCCTAAATCTAAGTCTTGAGAATTACCATCACATAAAGGGCCCAAGCTCCCTGATATCCCCTTATTTAAGAACAAGAGTACGCTTTTTGGTGAAGCCCCTTGTAACCCCTTAAAATAGAGGTATGGATTACGATCAACTGATCAAGGCCATTCTCGAGCACAAGACCATTCTTATCATTGATGATGAGCAAAAGATCCGTGAGCTTGTTGAGCAGTACCTGGTTAAAACGGAGGCCGAGATAAGAAATATCGTTCATGCCAGTGATGGACGGGAAGCAATGAGAAAGTTGGCCAATCAAGAGTTTGATTTGATTATCATGGATATCGTCATGCCTCATAAGAATGGAATTGAAGTTTTAGAAGAACTTAAGAAGAAGGCCTCCACTAAAAAAATACCTGTGCTTATGGTTTCAAGAAAGCTTGAGCCCGATACTGTTAGAGAGGCCATCACTACAGGTGCCCGCCATATCCTTGCCAAACCCTTTAACTATCAACTCTTCGTAGAGAGGGTTTGTCGCTGCCTAGAAGTCCAGGGTTCCTAAGTGCCTAAAAGCCCATCTAATGGGGTGTTTAGAGCTTTGACACTTTTAAATTCCGCCTTATAACCTTTACACTCAACTCCCTAAGTCCCCCTAAAAACGTGATAATGGGGCATGACCAAATCTTCAAGAACTCTTAAGCTCTTTATCTGTGTTCTTTGCCTCTTCGCAGGCTCTTCCTCTTATGCAGGAGTATGTTTGATACTCGGTGACTCCCAAAGTGCCCTTAGTATCGAAAAGAATGCTGGTCTTGCACCTGCTCTCGTTTCGGGTCTTAAAGAACGTGGTCACCAAAGTGTTTTCTATGCTCTCAAAGGAGTAGGGGCCAGTGACTGGATCATTGCCCCAGAAGATAATAAGAATACCTTGATAGGCGAACCTCTAAAAAATAATCCCGATCAATTAAGACCTTTTCAAATTGGTGGTGATCCGATTGCTCTTAGGCAAAATGGTCGCGTGCCCTTCATTGATCAATTGTGGAAACACCACCAAGATCAAGACCTCTCAGAAAAATTTGACTGCTTTATGATTCAACTTGGAGATAACGACCTCTTTCGCCAAAGTGCTACTGATGCCATTAGTGAGATTGTGAAACATATTAAAGGCAAGGATCACGCTCCAAGAACTTGTCGTATCATTGGGCCCTCTTTTAAAGAGAGTGGCGAACGTGATCAGTATCCCTTTATTACTGATGGTAAGAAGAAGTTTTACATGACAAAACTACGCCACCGCTTACAAAAGGAAGGTTTATTAGAGGAATGTCCTCTTATAGATGGCCTTAATACAGAACTACGAAATGAGCTAAGAGATCTTGGTAGGCCCTTTACCAATGATGGTCTCTATTACAACCGACTCGGTGGAACTTTGTGGGCAAAGAATATTTTAAAGAAGGTCTTCTAAGAAGTAGGCCTGAAGCTCACTACGCCCTTTCAAACCCGCTTTCTTATAAATGGCCGTACTCTGATGACGAACTGTTTTCTCAGCACTTTGGCGGATGTCGGCGATCTCATGGTTGGTGAGACCCTTAAGAAGAAAGAGGGCGACTTCCCTTTCCGCATTACTTAAACCCCAATTGGTAAACTCC
>JAUIBX010000135.1 GCA_030427595.1 Bacteriovoracia bacterium
GTGCCATTGCGGTATTAGATGTGCTCTTTCAAAACCTACCTTCAAACTTACCTCCCATTTTCTTGGTTCAGCATATGGAATTTGAGTTTATTAAGACTTATGCCAGTAACCTGCGCTTTGGAAAGAAACTATGGGTTGATGAAGTTACTGAAAAAGTGGAGTGCCAGCCCGGTCGTATATATCTTGCTGGTGTTGATGGCCACTTGGTAGTTGAAAGGGAAGATAATAAGCTCTTCGCAAATATTCAGCTTGGAGCACCTGTTCTTGGTCATCGGCCCAGTGTTGATGCCCTCTTTCAAAGTGGAGCTCGTTGTAATGGGCAATTTCTTTCTCTCCTCTTAACGGGGATGGGGCGTGACGGAGCTCAGGGCATGGCGGAGCTTTTTCAAAAGAGAGGAAATACCAATATTATTCAGGAAAGAAAAAGCTGTGTGGTCTTTGGTATGCCAGGAGAGGCCTTAAAGCTTGGTGCCGCCCACGGCGAATTCACTCCCCATGAAATGATTCAACTCTTTAAAATGATTTCTGCCAAGAAAGAAGCGGCCTAGCTAGAAAACTTAGTTTGGCGCTGAAGCAATCTCTCTTTTGACCTTAGAAAAGGGCCTATAGAAGAGGGTAAAGCCCGCAAATATCAGGTTGGGGTCGCGAACCATTTTGGGGTTATTCTTTCTGATTTCTTTCCACCAGCGCCACTCACCATAGACCTTTTCACTAATGCGACTGAGGGAATCACCGCGCTTAATAAAGTAAGGGCGACCACCCGGAGCTTGGTAGCGTCGTGCTGGTTTTTTCACTTTAAGAACTGTGCCTTTGGCCAGTTGAAGCGCCTTAGGGTACTTCATTTCATTTCTTTGAGGGGCGGCCTGGGACAAAGAAAGGTTTTCTTCAATAACCTCTTCGCCTTCTTCAAGGAAGAGAGGGGGGACTACATCTAAGTTTTCCTTTTCTTTCAAAGACAAATCGGAAACTTTTGTGAAGGCCTCTGTTGGCTCAACTACGTCGGCCAGTTGCTTTTCTGGGGGCGTGGGGGAACAGGAAATGAGACTGATTAAAATAATCGGGTAATAAAATGGACGAGAATGTACATTTTTCCGCCATCGAACCATCACCTTAAATAATAGTAGAATACTAAAGTGGATGACCTTAGGAGGTATTATTTGCCACGCAGGGTTCTATTCTTAATCACATTCCTTACGCTCTTTTCTGCTTGGGCCCAAAAACCTCTTATTAAAACTGGCTACTATTATGCCAAAGGGGGAGAGTCTCTCTTTGAATTCTTAGAAAGGGACCTAGGCCTACCGCGCGAGCTTCTTATTGAAAAAGGTTATTATAAGAAAATTAAAAAGTGGAATCCCTCACTTGAAGATTCAACTCGCTTGAGTGCCAATCAAAAGATCTATGTGGAAGTGCCCTATGCTATTCCGCTCGCACCACCACGCTCCCCCAATATGCCAAGTCCTTTGATCCCAGCTCTAGCAGCGGCTCCCAAGGTCCCGAATCGTTCTCCCGCTCAGGTCGCTCTATTAGAAAGTTAGCAAGGAGGCTTCTTTGCTGCCGATGAAGATAACGATTCTCCATGGAATATTTCCATGTTCTACGCTCTTTCTCGCGGTAACTTTACTGAAGAGGCCTCTAACGCTGACTTAAAAACCATTTCTAATCAAGATTCACCTCTAACCCTCGGCGTGGCCGTTTTTAAACCCCTAAGAAATAACTTTAACTTTTCAGCAAGTCTCTATGTTTCAAAACTTGATGGGGCGGTTTCAACAGAGTCTGGGACACCCGTTTCCATTCCTTGGGAATATGGGGTGACAACTTACTTGGGTTACAAAACACCAGAGATGCCCTTTGAAGTCTACACGGGTTTTGATTACGAAAGATTCTCGTCTTTTAACACAGGTGAGCTTCTTCTTGGTGAAGATATCTCCACTCGGGAGCACACTCTTCTCTACGGTACTTTAGGTGTGGCGAAGGTCTTTCAATTTCTCAACAAGCGCTGGCTTTTTAAAGGCAGTTACTCCACCTCCATCACCTCAAGTCAATCGCGACCTTCTCTCGTAAACCCTCAGGCCTTTGAAGGCAATAAGTTCATTGTCTACCTCAATATGAAATACAACAAAGACTGGTTCTACCATGGCTTTGTGAAGCAGCACTCCCTTGAAGGCGCCACAAAACTGGTCGTCAACCGCATTGGCATTGGTTATATCTTTTAGAGTTATCCCATCATTGCTATACTCTATCTATGACATCCTTAAAAAATAAGTTCTGCCCTAAGCCCTTTGAGTTCTTTGAACTCGGACGCGATAAGCTTCTCGGTGGGGTTCAAAGCTATGCCTGTTGCCCCTCCTGGCTTCCTGTTGAGCTGGGTAATGTCAAAAAAAATAGCATCAAAGAGATTTGGAATAATAAGACCTTACAAGAGCTGCGCGAGTCCATTCACGATGGCTCCTTTCGTTTTTGTAATAAAGAGCTGTGTCCTGATATCGCCATGGGCACCCTTCCCGATAAAGAAGACATCAAAGACCCTTACCTTAAAGACATAATTGAAAATGAGAAAACAGTTGTTTCTAAAGGCCCACGTACACTTAATTTTTCAAATGACCGCACTTGCAATATTCAATGCCCAAGTTGTCGCTCTGAACTTATTGTTAATAACAGCGGTCCCCAATATGAGAAGGCCAAGGAGATCCACGATAGGGTGTGGTATGAGTGCCTTGACGATTTAAAGCTCGCTATTTTTTCAAGTACAGGAGATCCCTTTGCTTCAAAAATTTCCCGCCAACAGCTCTTAAACCTTAATGGTGAAGATTATCCTCATCTTGCTATTCAACTCAATACCAATGGCATTCTTTTGACTCCAGAGATGCTTGGCTCCCTTAAAAAGATTCATAAAAATATTAAGAGAATCTTTATTTCTCTTGATGCTGCTTCGGAGAGTGTTTACAACATCACGCGCAAGGGTGGTGATTTTAAAAAGGTCATTGCTAATATCAAGCATCTGGTTCAAGTGAAGAAGGAAGAGGGGCTTGATTGGCACCTACAACTCGATTTTGTGGTGCAAAATGAAAACTATTTTGAAATGGCCACCTTCGTAGAACTTGGCTTAGAGCAGGGAGTGGACATCGTTTACTTTCAAAGAATAGTCGATTGGCGCACTTATGGGTTGATGGGTTTTAGTAAGCACGCGGTTTGGAAGAAGAATCATCCTAATTATCATCACTTTCTCTCAACACTAGAAAATCCGATTTTTCGCCATCCCATTGTGAGAATGGGCAACTGCAAAGAATTTCTTCCGGTACGTGGTACTTTTGCAGAAGGCGCGTCATAAAATGACGCACCTTCTGCAAAAGTACCACGTACCTAACAAATACTATCTTAATGGGATTCTGACTTATATTCCGCAGTAGTCTTTCTTATAATAGTGGTAACACACTAACCATTCCAAGGATCAGGGATGCTTAATCAAGTCGCATTAGATGCGTCAGAAACGTTGGAAGTGGACGTTGATCACTTCACCGCCCTTTATGCCATGGCCGTTCAAGGAAGGCTAAGCCCCGAAGAAGAAGATGAAGTACTAGAGGTTGCCTCGGTTTGTATGGCCGCTGAAGACCTCGATATTGAAGTACGTGACTTCTTTAAATCGGCCTTTTTGGTTCTCAATAAGAAAAACAAACGTTTTATTGACGTGCGTAAAATGAACCAAATGGCGCGACGTGGTGAACTGGGTGTAGAGCGCGCGTAGAAGAGCTGTCTTCTTGGCTAAAAGTGCTCTAAGAGGTAGTCTTAGGCGTTTTTTAGCAACAGGAAAAATGCATGCTCTACAAAAGAAAAGAAAGGCCTGAGGGGCCTTACGATGTCGTTGTCATCGGCTCTGGTTTAGCGGGAATGACCGCTGCTAAGAAGCTTGGAAAAAACGGCAGACGTGTCCTCTTACTCGAATCTCATAACAAACTTGGTGGCTTTGCGACATGGTTTCGAAGAAAACAAGGCGAACATATCTTTGATGTTAGCCTTCATGGCTTTCCCATCGGTATGAAGAAGACTTGCCGCAAGTATTGGACAAAAGAAATTGCGGACTCCATTAAACAAGTGAATAAAGTTCGCTTTATTAATCCCCAATATGATCTGGAAAGTGACTTTACCAAAGAGGACTTCACTGAAAAGTTGGTCGGTCACTTTGATGTTCCTCGCGAAACGGTTGAGGCGTTTTTTAATCACCTCGCCAACATGAATTTCTACGATGATGATGGCATGACCAATGGTGAGCTTTTTAGAAAGTACTTTGGTGATCGCAACGACATCACTCGCTTCCTTCTCGAGCCCATTGTTTACGCCAATGGCTCGACTCTAGAAGATCCTGCGATTTCTTACGGCATTGTTTTTTCTAACTTCATGTCAAAAGGCGTTTATATCTACCGTGGTGGTACAGATAAGCTTATTGGTCTCATGAAAGAAGACCTGTTAGAAACAGGCGTTGATATTAAGCTCCACGCCTTTGTGGAAGAGATTGTCGTAGAAGGCGATGTCACCCGCGGTGTGCGTCTTAAGGATGGCACTTTTATTGAGGCCAAGTCGGTTGTCTCCAATGCCAATCTTCATAACACTATTTTTAAAATGGTAGGAAAGGAGAAGTGGGCCCCTGACTATGTAGAGGCCGCGCGCAAAGTGCGCTTGAATACTTCTAGCTGCCAAGTCTTCATGGGCCTCGCCCCTGGAGAGAGCATCCCTGACATGGGTGAACTTATCTTCTATTCAGAGGACAAGGAGTTTTCAACCGA
Organism: Bacteriovoracia bacterium; assembly: GCA_030427595.1. Taxonomy (GTDB): domain Bacteria; phylum Bdellovibrionota; class Bacteriovoracia; order Bacteriovoracales; family Bacteriovoracaceae. The sequence continues at coordinate 4,779 of JAUIBX010000135.1, forward strand.
TGCTCTCCTAAGTCCCAAAGTCGGCTCTCAAACCTTTAGCCTCTATTACCCGAACACTCGTCCAGCTGTGGAAGGTGATGGCAGGGGGGATCGCTATGCAGTGGTTTCTTCTTCCAATGCTCGCTATGAAGATTGGAAAGATCTTAGTGAGGCCGAGTACAAAGAAAGAAAGGAATATAATATTGAGCGCGCACTAAGCTGCCTTGATAAAGTGATCCCCGGAACTCGTAAGAAAATTAATTACGTCGATGCTTCAACCCCTTTAACCGTTGAGAAGTACACTCATCACAAAGGTGGGGCAAGCTTTGGAACCAAGTTTGAAGGCCTACCAATTTCCATGGGCATGCACAAAGAAATCAAAGGACTCTTTCATGCTGGAAGTGTGGGCATTATCATGTCAGGCTGGCTAGGGGCCGCCAATTACGGGGTGATTCAGTCTCATGAGGTGGATAATTACCTCGATAAGATTGACACTCAAAAGACAACAGAAAATCAATTAGGTCTCTAAGAAAGACCAAGGAGTAAAACTCATGATTTCTCATAACTTTGAAAATCAAAATATTGTCATTACGGGGGGAACTCGTGGAATTGGTGCAGGGATTGCGACTGAGTTTTTAAAGGCTGGTGCTAGTGTTATTGCCACCTACGCAGGAAATGATGAAAAGGCTCAGGCCTTCAAGGGCTCTCTTGGAGAGCTTGGTGAAAAGCTGGCCCTAAGAAAATTTGATGTGGCCGACAAAGAGGCCGTTGAAGCTTTTTGGAATGCTATTGGTGTAGAGTTTGGTCAGGTCCATGTTCTTGTGAATAATGCCGGTATCCGCCGCGATAATATTCTCGCCAGTCTTGATGAAGAGTCTTGGGATAGAGTGATGGATACCAACCTCAAGGGAACATATTTGATGAGTCAGGGGGCGGTTCTTAATATGATGAAAAACCGCTACGGTCGCATCATCAATATGAGTTCCATTGGTGGTATTTTAGGTCTTCCAGGTCAGGCCAATTACGCCGCTTCAAAAGCAGGCCAAATCGCTATCGCGAAGACTCTATCAAAAGAAGTGGGCAAGAGAGGCATTACGGTCAACTGTGTTCTTCCCGGCTTTATTGAAACCGAGCTCATCGCCGATCTTCCCGCAGAGCAGGTCAAAGAGTATAAGAAAGACGTGCCCCTTAAGCGCTTTGGAACTACTGAAGAAGTGGCCCATGCGGTGATGTTTTTGGCCTCTAAAGAAGCTGGCTATATGACAGGTTCAACTCTTGAAATCACGGGAGGCCTTTAATGACTAAGGCCAGCGATCTCATCTTAAAAAGATTGCCTCAAAAACCGCCCTTTCTCTTTGTGGACGATATGGTCGATCGTGAAGAAAAGCGCATCCTCACAAAGTATCAAGTGACGGGAGAAGAGGACTTTTTTAAAGGTCACTTTCCTGGAAACCCCATCATGCCAGGGGTAATTCTGCAAGAAGCCGCTTTTCAAAGTGGGGCCCTTCTTATGAGCTTTATCGCTGAAGAGAGTGAAGATGAATCGCTAAAAAATGGTCTTGGTGTAGTTAGCCGTGTTCAAGACGTTAAGTTTAAAAACTTTGTAAAGCCAGGGGACCTCATCGAAATGGAAGTGACCCTTGATGAGGCCATGGCCAATGCCTTCTATATGAGTGGGAAAACTCGTGTAAACGGTAAGGTTGTTATGGCCATCAAATTTACCGGAACTCTTGTTCCTAAAAGCTAAGCAAAAAAAGAGAAAGGACCTTATGGATTTCTTAGGTGTAAAAGATAAGACATTCTTTATTACTGGTGTGGCCAATAAAAAGTCTGTGGCCTATGTCTCGGCCAAGGCCCTAGAAGAGGCCGGTGCCAAATTAATTTTTTCGGTTCAAAAAGAAGAGCAACTTTCAAAAGTAGAAAAACTCTTTCCCGAAAGTGAGCTCTTTATTATGGACGTAGAAAAAGAGGAAACCATCGATCAGGTGGCCAACCTCTTAAAGGAAAGGGGAGTGAAGCTTTCAGGTCTTCTTCATTCTATTGCCTTTGCCAACCTACTAGAGCCCAAACCTTTTCACGATACCCCTTGGCAAGATTGGGCACAGGCCGATCGCATCAGTTGCTACTCCCTAACTTCTATTAGTGGAAAGTTTAAAGATCTCTTCCTTGAAGAGGCCTCAGTGGTCACCATTTCCATTAGTGACACCTTGGCGACAAGCTACGGCTTCTTGGGACCGATCAAAGCAAGTCTTGATGCTAGTGTGGCCTACCTGGCCAAGAGCTTTAGTGAGTTTTCTCGTGTGCGCTTTAACGCGGTCTGTGCCGGTCCTTTGAAAACCAGTGCATCTGCGGGGATTCCTGGTTATATTGATAATTACATCTTCGCTGAAAAGCTCACCATGAGAAAACAGGCCCTTAAAACCTCTGAGGTGGCGAATACGGTGGTCTTTTTACTAAGTGAGCGCTCTAGTGGTATCAATGGAACTGGAATAAAAGTGGATGCGGGCATGCGCGCCAACACCTTTGATCAAGATGTGGTCAAAACAGTGACTGATCATCTTTAAAAATTTATGAACATCTGGATTTTGGAGAGAGTCCTATGAAAGCAACAAGCCTAACTTTACTTCTATCCCTACTTCTATCATTTAATGTTTTTGCAGAAGCTCCAGCGAGTGAAGATGACACCAAAGGTGTAGGTTCTGTTCTCTTTCTTCTTAACCCCGCTAAAGTGAAGTTGTTAACTGATTACACCCCAGAAACCATGGTTAACCTTATCGATGAATACCGCAGCCGTGCCCTTAATGGTGAATTCCTGAGCCTTGGTATCAATACGGGCTACATTGAAATGGACATCAAAAAAGATAAGGCCAAGCTTACCTTCTTTACTTCGCGCTTTGGAGAACTTGAAAAGGCGATGAAAATGAAGATCTCCCCAGAGGGTGAGGAGAAGCGCCTTGAAGTGAAGGCCCGCATTCCTTTTTGTCAGATGAAAGAGCTCTACGGTGCTCGCGATGAATTTGGCTTCGCTTCAGGTCGTTGGAAATTCTCTAAAGACGTTGAGCGTGAACTTGAAAAGGCCTTGGAGTTATAAAGAACTCTCATTGAACCTCTAAGCCAAAATTCTTTGTCACTAATTTTGTTCCCATTAGACCGAGTGTTTGGCTCGGTTTTTATGCTTCAAGCTTCTGTTATTACAGGACTTGGCAACCTATATAATCCGTAAAGTATTTTATTTCCTGACCGATCAATTAAGGTAAGAACCCTAGTAAAACCTTTGAGAAAAGATTGGTCAGACTTTGAAACAAATTCTCTTTAAATCCATTCTTCTTATCTTAAGCCTGAGTCTAGGCCTAAGCTCAGTTTACTCACAAGAAAACTTCTCTTTAAAGGATGATCCATCAGTCGTTTTTGGGGATCTCAATCTTTCTGATGATAGTCCTCTTTATCGCGAAATTCTTCAGTATATGGATCAACACCATCAAGACATCGCCCGTCGCCAATTACAAGAAGTGGAAGAGGGAAGAGGTCTTAAAGTATGGGGTGACCTCAATCATGTAGGACTACGCTTTAATAAGGGCTTTGGTAGCTTTTCAATTGAGCTTAAAAGACAAGTGGCACCAGACCTCTTTGATGATGAAAGATGGTTGGTGACTGATACCTTTGATATCTATGTGGATGCGACTCAGCTTCTTAATCGTCTTCAAGACAACGAAGTCATTGATATTAGTGAGCAAAACTTGGCCTTATTTTCAGGCCTTACCTTCAAAAGGTCCTACACTCATGTCCACTTTGCCGACACCTATGAAAAGGCCCTAGGCTTTAATCTCGATAAGCTCTTCTATGGTTTTCAAAACTTTAGAAATAGCGACTCTATAAGACTGGCACCAGATGAATTTATTAAAAAAGAAGACTCCCTAGGTTTTCAGGCCGGAGGCCTTGGTTCGATTCCTCTGACCACAGGTCTCGCTGCTCATGCGGGTGCTCTGATCACTTATGAAAAACTCGCTACAGTCACTCTTCAAGGTGTGGCCGAAGACGAGCAGTCCTTTGCTGGTGAAGCTTTAAGGCTTTCAAGAGAGAAAAACAAAGAAGTGAGCGTAGGAGCTCGTGCCGGTTTGGTGGCCGATTTTCTAGGCCTTTTACAAATTTCTCTTTTGTCTGTGGATTTTAGCTACTCTCTTGAAGATTCTTATAAGCAGTATATGGCCCTGTCCTTCTCTGAACTTGATCAACTAGAAAGAGAGAACGGACTTGAGCTTCTTAAGCGCTTTCTAAAACATCGTAAAGTCAATAGTGATGAGATCGCCCATTATCGCGTCACAGAAGAGCAAAGACGTCTAGAAACCAGCCGCTTTAAGTATCAAGCGCTCCTCTTTGGTGGAAAGCGCGATTTGAAAACCGAATATATTAAGATTGTTAAAGAAGAAAAGGAGCACGTTTTCTTTCGCCATCACTTTGAAAAGAGCCGCTATCGTCAAAACTTCTTTAGTCGTCTCTTCTATGAAGTGGTTAAGAAGGTGACTCAACTTAAGAGCATCATCAATAATGCTGAACTTAAAACAGAGAAAGTGCGCTTGGAGTATCGCCATAAGAGAAACCTTCTTAAAACAAAAGAAGATCTCCACCTCAGTGAAGCTCCCACCCTCTCTGTCAACTTTATGAAAGGCCTTTATTCTCACAAAGTGAGAAAGAAGATAAAAGAAGATATTCTTGGCTTCTTGGATCACTTTTCTGGAGCTGACCCGCTGCTTGCAAGACAAGTGGAAAATGG
>JAUIBX010000136.1 GCA_030427595.1 Bacteriovoracia bacterium
TAAGATCTCCTTCTTTAAAACTAAGTTCTGCTAGGTAGCGATAGAGTTTGTAGCGTTCACCTTCCTTTAGGTCTTTATAATTGAGAAGGGTATTTTTGATGTAGTAACTCATAGACCTCTTCGTCTTTTGGGTTGGATCAAGTGCTATGAGATATGAAATTTCTGCTCTCTTACTAGGGGACTCTTCTTTATCAAACTCATCCTCTAATATTTCTAAGGCCTTCTCCTTATTTGTTTTTAAATAGATAAGGGCCTCTTCTACGCTTGAGAGGCTTGGGTAGGAAAAAGAGAAAAGAAGGAGAAGAAGGGTTAGCTTTTGCACTTATTTTTTACCTCCACTTCTAAACGGTAAGGACTTTCCAGATGATGAAACTCATCCTTTGTCAGTCGCCATCTCTCTTTTGTTTTCTTTTTCTCGTCGGTGGGACTATGTGATAGGTGAACTTCCTTAAGTCCATATTCTTCAGTGATTTGATATCTTTCTCTCAGCCTTTCAAAGAGAGGGTTATCTTCAAATCTTTTCTCGACAGACTTCAACAGTCCTTGGGCCATCTCATACTGGCAGCGTTGGGCCAAGGCCAACACCTCAAGTGAGAGGATTTCCAAAGAAAAGTCCTCCTCATCTTTAAAGTTGGCACGATAAAAAGTAGCGAGACCAAAGACCTGGGATAGCGAACCATCGTTATAATGGATTTTAATGAGACCCTCTAGCGCTCTTTTAAATTGACTGGAGTGAGGGGGAACTTGTTCTAGAATATGAATGGCCTCGCTCTTCTTTCCTTGTTGATATTGAGCTATGGCCAAATTGACCATGTCTTGAGCTTGGGCATTGAAGGTCAAAAAGAATGTTATGAAAAGCAACCTTACCATCTGAGACCCACTCCAAAATTAATTGTATTAACACTTGTATCAAAATCATCGGATTGAGTTCTCACTAGATGAGTCACCTCAAGGGAAGCGAAATAGTCTTTATGAATTTGGATATTTTGTCTTAGACCAAAAGAGTAATAATCTCCCGTATCCTGATAGAAACCATTGGGGTTTTGGTAACTAAATCTTCCATAAGAAGTATTAAGGGACAGATCAAAGGGCAGGGATGTCATACTTAGGAGGTTGAGGTGACCACTTAGGGGAATAAAGGTTAAAACAATTCCGTAGGCGTTTTGTGGCCCTGCAAGTTGGACATTACTGTCTTTTAAAGACTTCGATGAATCTGAAAGATCAGAGTCTAAAATACTAATGCGACCACCGACTTGAAAACTTCTTCCTAGATAGTAGTTATAATTCAGAGTGAGCCCACTTACAGACTCAAAGTTATTATTAAGCTCTGAGGTGTAGCTCATATAGGCTTCTTGGTGGTACTCCTTTCCATCCTCCTTTAAATAGAGGTCACCATAGGTGAAGGTCTCGGCCATAGCTGAAAGGGATAAAAGGGCAATCAATATCGTATTAAGTTGTTTTTTCATATTCACCATCCTGCCATAAAGAAGGGTTAGATAAATTTAAGCTATAGAATTTACTCCTTAAGCCCTTAGCGTGTGAAATCCTGTGTCCAAAATTTAGTCAGTCATTTTCCCTCATCCTATAAGAACTAATGAAGTTGATAATTCTACAAGCAAGGGCCGTTGAAAAAGGCTATTTCATTAAGGGTTGATATTTTTCATTAACGGTAAAGACAAGCTTCACAAAGCGTCTTACTAATTAAGAGTGCGTGTTTTAACCAAATGCATGGATGTATCGAAACCCATCTCAATACAATTTTTGATTGAGATTTAATTAATGACTTGGGAGATGAATTCGTGAAATTGACAAGAAAATCATGTGTTTTCAAGGCTTTATTGATTTTATCTTTTTTACCGATATTAGGCAGTTGTTCAAAGAGTAACCCAGTTGTGGTGAAGGAGGAGGTGCAACCTGAACCAACTCAGGTGGAGACAGAAGAGGCCATCTTCATGGTTTTAGATGCTGCTCACGATGAAAATCTTTCACATGAAAAACTTAATGAAATCCTTACGAATATTGAAAAGCACTATAGCACCTCCTTTAACTGGGCGAAATTCTGGTTTGAGTTGTCTGAAAAAATTAAGCCTGAAGAGGTAACCTTAGAGAATCTAGTTCAAATTAATAGGCTTCAAAAGATTTCATGTGCCACTGATACAACCATTAGTTACTTTCAGTTCATTGAAGGTCTTATGCAAAGTAAGGATCATTCTGGAAAGGTGCTTGAACTCGCTGGTAACCGAATAAATACTTGTCGCAGTTACCCCTCTGTTAATACCCTCAAGGCTTTTAATGATTTTGCGATTAGGCGCTTTCGAGAATTCGGGGCTATAGGTGATACATTAGCATACTTGCATTTTATTTCTCAATTAGAACTCAATGTAACAAAGAATGAGCTCAAGACAATCCTTAGCGAAAGTGAAACTCAAGATTGGCGAAAGATATCAGATATCTTATTACTTAATGATCAAACAGATCATCTCGTAGGCCTTCTTACCATTCTCAATGACCTCTTTCCCTTTGAAAGGTCTCAATTTAATTCCATGGCCTATGAGGCCCTCAAAAAGGCAGGCTTTAGTCTAAAACTACTCAAGACTATAAGAGTTGAGCAGGTTTCAAAGTTGGTGATGGCGATTCCCAAAGAAGATCTGATGAGAAAAGACTCTGAAAGCATGGCCCTTCTTCTTGAGAATCTTACAAGTGTACTTCATGAAGAAAATACCTCAACAAAGTTGGGCGAACGTTCTGATTCCACAAGAGAGGCGCTTTTCCTGAGCCATTTGGACAAACAAAAGGTCTTTTTTCAGCTTCTTGTCAGAGTATTTGATCAAAAGAATGATCTCAGAGAGAAGATCCTAGGACTTCTTCATAAGGCCAATAGCTCTCTTGAAACCCTCATCGTTCAAGACAGTGCCCTTTCAAAAAATCTCCTTGCCAATGAAGATCGTGAAGCAGCAAACCTATCTTGGCTCTATTTTCGTCACCTTAAGAGAAACTATAGAGAAGAACTTAGTGCTTTTGAGGCACCTCGCTTAGAACAAAGTATTCTTGAAAGGATAACAAAAGCGCGCATCCTCACTTCTTTGAAGAGGATGCCAGTGAAAACTTATTGCAACCTTTTAAATGAAATAGGTTTTTCTCATCAAAAAGTTAGCTTTAAAGACATAGGAATGGCCGGTGGAGAGATTTTTTCAAAGTTAAGGCCAGGTTGTTTCTCTGTAGAGGTTACTAAAAATGACCTTGGTCCTTTAAGAAAGGCAACACTCACCATTAACTCGGACTCAGATTTTACTATGCCATTAGACTCCGTACTTATTGCACCTGGTGTGGATGTAACGATCAAAGCCGCGCGCTTTGACGGGACTATCATTGATTTATCTGCTGATAAGAGCGATCCCAAGAGAGTTACTCCTGAGACGACGAAAGATCATGATGGCATGGTTGTACCCATTGTCTTTGGTATTACCCCTGCGAAGATGAGTAACCTCTATAGTGACAATGAGACTTACTTCTTTCCCTATCATTATCAGTTAAAAATGCCATCAAGTGAGCTTCCTGCCACTTCTGGAATGAGGCCCAATACTGGTTATCCCGGTGGCGACTTGACCTTAAAGCAACAAGAGGATTGTCAGACTTGTACCCCTGCCACCTTGATTTCTTTAGGAGGAGAGGGCCAAGAGGCCGCTGATGGCCGTGCTGGTGGCAAGGGGCAGTTAGGTGAGATGAGTCAGTATAAGTTAGAGGAGTTTATCTTTGTTTCAGACTTTGAAGGTCTTAAAACTGAAGATAAATCCCTTCTAAGTTCAAGCCTTAGTCGAGTGAAGGATCTTTACGAGCTATTAACCGTTGCTCCTCGAAACTCACAAGGACAGGTCATTACCTATCTTCCTTCAGACTACATTAATTATTTTGATCAGGCTCAATTGAATCGATTTGATGATAATATGGAAAATTTCTTATCTACTGCACCAAATAACTGTCCTATGGAATTAGGTCCTAAGCGTAAATGCTTTATTGAGCTTATTGCTAAGGACGCTGCCGAAGACCTGCAACAAGATGTTTTTCGTCTTTACTCTGAAGGAGTTCGTGAAGTGTTAACTCCAGGGGTGACTTTTAACTTTAAACAAAGAAATGGCCTTGCGGGGGATACCTACCTAAAGGGTGAGCAAGGAAAGAATGGGAGAGAGTTTTATGAAGGTTTCTAATTTAATTGTCTTAAGTCTTTTAGTGGCACTTAATTCTCAAGGTAGCGAGGGAGATGACTTTTACACCGGTCCAGTAGGAGACAGGTGGGAAAGCCGAACTCAAATTACTATTCCAGAAAGTGGACTTCATCTCAAAGAAGACACCACTATCGTTGTCGATCGTTTGGTTCTCGAAGGACCGCTCGTTACAGTGGGCCATGCTCTTAATATTGATGCTAGGGAGATTATTTTTAAGTCTAAAGGTAAAGTTCAGGGCTTTGATGCTCCGGCCGATCCTATTACTTTTGTGGATTATAGCTTGACCGATTCTGCGGCAGCGGCAAAGCCCACCAATCCCCATAGGAGTGGTCCAGGTTATCATGGAAATACAGGTAACCCTGGTCCTGACGCGATTCATGCGGGTATTGATGGCATCCAAGAACCTGGCGAAATAAAGTTCTTCTTTCAGGATATTGAAGGCAAGTTTCACCTTATAGCTGATGGCCAAGAAGGTGGCAAAGGAGGCAAAGGTGGCAAAGGTGGCAAAGGAGGCAAAGGTGGAAAAGGCGGTTATGGCCAGGCCATTGCCAAGTGTGGGGGAGATGATATCCACCATAACGCTGGCCGTGGTGGTGATGGTGGCTATGGTGGTATCGGTGGTCGTGGAGCTAACGGTGGCCAAGGTGGTGCCAATATTCCCTACCAGATTGTAAGTTTCACAAACCTCTTTGATAAATCTGAAATTTCTCACCTGCTTGGAAAAGGTGGACCAGGAGGTGAGGGTGGAGATGTTGGAAATTCTGGAGAGCCTGGTGATGGTGGTGACGGGCATTCTGATGAGTGTAGTCGAGGTCTATGGAGTGATAGTGCTTCGGTACCAGCTGGCCCTAAGGGTGGACAAAGGGAATATAGTGAATCTCAGATAGCCAAGTTTAAGGCCCAACTTAAAGGTCAGAAGGGTCCTGATTACTCTGGTCCTCTTAATGAAGGCAAACTCATAGCTAAGGATTACTTCCAGGATCTTAAAAGAGGCGTTTTTGAGGCCAGTTATAGCTTTCATTGGGCAAGACTTTTTACCTCCATGCTCTATGATTCACTTCACCTTATCACTGATAAGGCTTTCATTCGCGATATAGGCAATGCCCCTAGTGAAGATCAGTTAAGAGAGGCCCTCTTGGCAACTAATGAGCAAATGAGAAAGAAGGTGGCGCTAAGCCTAAAGTACTACTTTCTCCAGCCCCTTAAAGAAGAGCTATCTCAGGTTAGTCTTGATGAAATCCAAAAGACAAATGACCTGTCAGAAAAAATCAAGAGGGGAGAGGTCTTTCTTGAGCTTTTAGAGAAATTGAGAAGCGTTGAATCCAATTTAGAAGAGGTGACGGCCAAGGTAAAAAACTTCCTTGAATCGAATAAAGGAGTCACAACTTCTTCAATTATTAAGATAAAGAATAGCTGTAGGAGATATCTTACAAAGAAGCTTGATAACTTTAATGAATACGGTCTTGGGAGTGCTTATCTTCAACTTCCCCTATGTGAAAAGGAGACCTGGAATTCCCTTTTTTCTAACCCTCGTGAAAGCTTAGTTCTGAGTATTCCTTATGATGCCCGTGTGATTGGTGGTTTTAGTGAGGGGGAGGTCTCTATTAAGAAACTAAGCCCAACATCAAATTTAAGAATACCTGGGTCTAGTATTAAGAATGGAGACTTCCAAGTCGTGATCATTGGCTCTAAACGCTACAACTCACAAGATTACAGAAGAATCAATCAAGGTGTCACTCAAACCTATTCTCCTGAGGGCAGGCTTGTAAGCTTTGATTACCTAGAAGAAGAGATTGTCAGTAAAACCACTGTCATTAACTCTCTCAAAAACCTTGTGAAATCGAAAAGGACAAGTAAATGAAGAAAATATTAGTTCTTACCTCATTAATCCTTTTACCACTTCATCCAATGGCCTCTGTTGAGAAGTTTGAAGCGATGGCAAGTGATTATAAGTCTTCTTATCCGGAGATGTTAGAGACTCAATACCGCCTACGCATTGAAACTTACTATGCACAAAGGGCCTTTGACCTCAAAACATACGCTGAGCATTTGATTAATGAGGCTGCAGCACTCAACAGGACTTCGGTTAGTAATGAAAAGAATTGGACTAACCTCCTCGCTAAGCAACAAGGGTCTGGAGATGTGGAAAGAACCGCTTTAGAGGCGTTGACCTACAAAACGGTTCAGAAGAGGACTTTAAGAAGGATAAATGAGAATAAGGCCCAGTTAGATGAGCTCTTTGAGTATTACCCTGAGGCGTGCTCTGAGGACCATGGTAATAAAGTGACAGATATATGGGCACCCTCAAAGATTTACCCGGTTTACCATATTGTGATGGGCGCTGATCTCATGCCTTCTCTTGAAATTCCCTTTTCAATAGCTGCCAATTACAACTATTCGGGCGGCACCCATAGTGGGGGTGCTTCTTTAGGTGCCTCAGAAGACCCTGGTCAGTCTATTGAGAGTAGTTTTATTGGAACAGGGGTAGGTATTCTCATCTCAAACCCTGAACCTCTCTTTACTAAAATTGCCGCTGTAGCCTTAATTGTCATCGGTTTTGGACTCTTTGTCGTCAATTCATTAAAAGCTGTAAAGAAATGGAAGGAGATGAGAGATAAGATCATTGGTATTTACAATGACCTCAATCAATTCTTTGTTAAGACTCATCAGGACCTTGACACTAAAAGCGCTGTGATTGTTAAAGATTCCTGTAAAGAGGCCCTCTTCTTAAATGATGAGGACAGGGTCGTACCTGCACAGGAGTCGGTTCTCTATTCATATATTTTGAGTGCTAAAAATAAGGTGGCAGAAATTCAAACTCTTGTCGCCAAGGGGCATAAGAAGATTGAGCATGAATATGAAAAGAAATTGCAAGAGAAGTATAAGAAGCTTCTAGAGAGCGAAGTTAAGTACTTCAACCTCTTAGATAAGTTTGGAGAAAAGGCCATTACAAAATCCTTCGCTAACCTCTATCAAGATGAGGCCAATCTTAACCGCGTCGCCACGCTCAGCTTCGCTAATTTCTTTAAGAGAGTCAAAGAAATCTCCTCCGACCAGACGAAAGAAAGAGATCGGGAGGCCATGTTTAATGACCTCAATAGAGTATGGAATGATCATATTAAAACTGATTCCCAGATGAACCTAGGCAAGGGGCGAGAGTCACGAGTATGGAATATTCGCTCCCCCTTTCTCATTGAGCTAATCTCACAGGAGGTGCTCTAATGAAATTCTATATTATACTTCTTATGATTATTTCAGGGGGGAATGCTAAAGCTCTAGAGTATGAGTTTGGTTTTGATAATGATGGGATAAAATTTAAGTATGCCATTAAATCAAGTTCGTTAATTCCCGGTTATACCCTTAATCAAATTAAAAGTGGCTTAACCTTAGGGTACTATCCCTGTAGTAGCGAGTGTTCGACGTCTGCCCCTAATAACCTCCCTCCAGCTAACTCTGTTTTTGACCTGATAAGCTCAACGACGTCTCAATCAAAGAAGGTGATTCAATCTTTAAAGGGGGAAGTCAAAAAGGTGTTGGCAGAAAGCTCAAAAGAGCCCGGTGAGGAAGTTGATGGCGATGATCAAGAAACTGAATTCCCTAAGGTGTTTCCCTATGATTTGGGTAAGTTTATTAGTTGTGCCGATCGGTCTCTCCCACTTCTTAAAAGGCTCTATCACTTTGAATTAAGTGGAACTCAAGATGGTATTGATAGCATGGATCTTCTTCTTGCGAATGATCGAGGTAATGGTAACGAAGTGGTTTCTTCTGGTGTAGTTTGTGGCAAGTATTTGGGAAAGAAAGGTTTCTTCAAACCTAACTTAGTGGAAGAGATTAAGTTCCTTGAGGCCATCAAGGGAAGAAGTGATCAAGAGGTAGAACAAATCCTTAAGGTGGCCTTCATTACCTATGACCTTTCGACTCCTCTAGAAATTAAGAATACGTGGAGCGAAGTCTTAAAGAGGACTCTAATCTACGCTTATTTCAAGAAAGATGAACCCTTGCCCTCAATTTCCGAAATCGAAAATAACTTGAAAAGCGAGCGAATGAAGTATTTTTCTGAAAGGGTACTTGCAGGGGATACGAGTAGGCCTCATGCCATTCAAGTTACTTCAAGAGCAAAAGATATTTCTTTAGATATTAAAAAAGGACTAAGTCATGTCATCCAATAAATTTATAACTCTGACATTTTTTATTTTCCTGTGGTCACTACCCACATTTTCTCAGACGACCCTGTACTTTGATGATGCCACCATGGTGTGTAATGGCTCTATTGATTGTGTTTGTACAGAAACAAGGTATGAATCTGTGATGTCTGATGATGTAACTCAAGAGTTTCCTATCCAAAGGTTGGTACAGGTTCCGGTCGATTGTGAGAGATACAATGATCAAGCTCTTAATGGTCTTCAGGCCGGGAATATTCCTGATGATATTTGGGAAAATCCTACTCCTACATATATTCCGGATGATGGACCTCACCAAAGTCTCAACCCCGGGAAGCCCCAGATGGATCCCGCTTTAAAAAGGACAATTGCTCTTGGTCTTCAAGGGATTGCCCAAGGGATTTGGAATGGCTTTAACCATAGTGTGGAAGACGAAGTTTGGAATAGACTTCAGCGTAATTTGAAAATTCCTCTTGAATTGGAACAAAAGCTAGATGAATTTCAACAGAATATTCAAAATGATCGTAGGCTAAGGGCCGGACTCATGGCCCATAAACTCGCCCTCGTTAAGGCGATGAAAAATCAATTAAGAAATATTCAAGATTACAGAGTTTTACCTCCTGAGTCGATCCCAACGAAGCTCCCTAAGGGGCTCACGGGCGAGCAGGCCAATAAGGTAATGGGTGAGTTGTGGGATGCTAATAGTGAGGGGGATCCTGTAAAAGGCGCGAAGGCCATTGAGGATATCAATAAGAAAATAGAGGCATTAAGTTCTTCAACAGATCCACGTGATATATCAAAAGCTAAGTATTATCAATCAGAGCTCAATAGGGCCTTTGTTGATGAGAATGGTCTTATGAAGAATCTTCCCTTCGTTAAAACTCCTAAGATGGTGCTGTCTTCAAGTAAAGACTCAGTAGAAGGACAGGCCGTTCGTAATACCATCAATAAGAACTTAGCGTCTAAGTCTAAGGTGAAGCAGGCGATGATTGCTAAGTGCCAAAGTGGTCGCTGTAAAGATTCCCAAAAAGCTCGTCTTCTTATGGCCGAGTTTGAATCCAATTCTGAAAGGCTTATCTCGCAGGCCCTTATTTATGATGAGCTCTCTAACTATGGTAC